>JBFHII010000326.1:0-4114 GCA_041596535.1 Breoghania sp.
GACGGCCCCAGCACGTCGACTTCCAGCGCGCAGGTCGACGGACAGTCATGCGGACAGGCGGATGCGCGCGTGAACGGATAGACGGGCTTGTTCATGTAACCTCCAGGAGCGCCATCCATCGGCGGGCGTCACCGAGGTCTCGCGCCTGCCCCGGACGGCGGCCCAAAGGATCGAGTCCGGGCCTACGGAAGTCAAGCAGGGGTGCGGGAAGACGCAAAAAAGCCGGCGCGAAGGCCGGCTTTTTCAGTTCAATCGAGCGTTGGCCTGCTTCAGCCGACGATTTCGGTCTCGGAGAACCAGTAGGCAATCTCGCGCGCAGCCGTCTCCGGAGCGTCGGAACCGTGCACCGAGTTCTCGCCGATCGACAGGGCGAAATCCTTGCGGATGGTGCCCTCGTCCGCATCTGCGGGGTTGGTGGCGCCCATGATCTCGCGGTTCTTGGCAACCGCATTCTCACCCTGGAGAACCTGAACGATCGTCGGTCCCGAGGACATGAACTCGGTCAGCTCGCCGAAGAACGGGCGCGCCTTGTGTTCTGCGTAGAAGCCTTCAGCCTCGCGCAGCGACATCCATACGCGCTTCTGGGCGACGACGGTGAGGCCTGCGGATTCCAGACGGTCGATGATCTTGCCGGGGAGGTTGCGCTTGGTGGCGTCCGGCTTGATCATCGAGAAAGTGCGTTCGATGGCCATGATATTGGTCTCTCGCTTTGAGGTTTGCGTCTGTCTGTGACAAAAATCGGCGCCCGATGACGAACGCCGATGAAATTCCGGGCGGGTATACAGCCGCGCCCGGATTCCCGCAAGGGGCCCCGCGTCCGAGACCTCAAAGATGCGGCGGCCTGACCGCGATCAGGCGGCCGCCTTGGCGTTGCGGCCCAGATGATTGTGCAGGTCCAGACAGCGGTTGAACCACTCCGTCACCGGGTCGTCCGCCTCGAGCAACTGGAACGTGCTCGCCACGCGCGGCCACTGCAGCGTGCCGAACAGAATATAGTCGGCGAACAGCGGCGTCTCGCCGCCGAACCATGGCTGGCTCTTGAGCATCTGGCGTACCGGCTGCAGTGTCTTGCGGAAGATGTCGACACGCTCCTCGCGCCCCTCGTGCAGGGATTCCAGCGTGGCGCCAAAGCGCTTTTCCCGGCTTTCGCGGAAATAAACCTGGTCGTCAGGTCCGAGAATGTCGTGAATGTCCTTGACCACCAGATTGCCCAACGCTGCGCTCACGGTGGTGTTGACCCAACTCTCGACGAACTTGGCCTCCGCCCGTCCGCCCTCGCCGCCGAACAACGTCGGCCTGTCGGGATAAGCCTCCTCCAGATAGACGGCAATGTCCCAGCTGTCGCTGATCGTGCGGTCTTCGTCAGAAATCACCGGCACGGTCGCGGACACGCCGCCGACCATCTCGCGGATCTTGGTGAACGGGGTCGGTCGCTCCTCCGCGCCAATTCCCTTGTGCGCCAACGCCATTTTGGCGCGCCAGCAATAGGGGCTGAACCGGTGCTGTTCGTCGGCACCGCAAAGATCATAGAGAACAACAGGCATCTGATTTCCTCGGTCGGGTCATCCAGTGAGATCGCATAAGCGTGTCAGGCGTACTGACGTATCGTGCGGAGCAACCTACCCGAGCTTCTCGCCGGATAAAACATGAAAGCCCGCCGGACGATGTTTGTGGGGCGGCGGACGGACTCACCTGAGGCCGATCCGTGCGGCCGCGCCGATGCATCGGTGGCATCAACGCCGGAACACGCGCTGCGCATGCGCAACGGGCAATGTGCCGCGCCGGCGAGCACGGAGACGCGCCTGCGCAAACAATTCCCGCGCCAATCGTCACGTTCTTCGCACTGCACGCGTGATTGCTCTTGCAACCGCGCACGGTCCGCGCCAAACAGGCGCCATGCTGCATGTCAACGAACTCACATACCGGATTGCCGGGCGCACCCTGCTCGACAAGGCCACCGTCGTCGTCCCCGAAGGCGCGAAGGTCGGCTTCGTCGGCCGCAACGGCACGGGCAAGTCAACGCTGTTCGGCCTGATCACCGGCGAGCTGTCGCCGGAATCCGGCTCGCTCACGGTGCGCCGCAACGCGCGCGTCGGCCAGGTCGCCCAGGAGGCACCGGGATCGGACGTCTCGCTGATCGACGTGGTGCTGGCCGCCGACACCGAGCGCACGGCGCTTCTCGCGGAGGCGGAAACCGCCACCGATCCCGAGCGCATCGGCGAGATCCACATGCGTCTTGCCGATATCGAGTCGCACACGGCGGAGGCGCGGGCCGGATCCATCCTGCACGGGCTGGGTTTCTCCTCGAGCGCGCAGCAGCAGCCGTGTTCTGCCTTTTCGGGCGGTTGGCGGATGCGCGTGGCGCTGGCCGCCGTGCTGTTTTCGCAACCCGACCTGCTGCTGCTCGACGAACCGACCAACTATCTCGATCTGGAAGGCACGCTGTGGCTTGAAACCTACATCGCGCGCTATCCCTACACCGTGCTGCTAATTTCCCATGACCGCGACCTGCTCAACAAGGCGGTCGACACCATCGTGCACCTGGACCAGCTCAAGCTGACGTCCTACCGCGGCGGCTACGACACCTTCGAGCGGCAGCGGCGCGAGAACATGGCGCTGCAGGAAAAGCATCGCGAGAAGCAGGAAGCCCAGCGCAAGCATATGGAAGCCTTCGTCAATCGCTTCCGCGCCAAGGCTTCCAAGGCGCGCCAGGCACAGTCGCGGCTGAAGATGCTCGAGCGCATGGAGCCTATCCAGGCGGCGGCCAACGACATGCGCCAGCCGATTTCGTTTCCCGAGCCCAAGGTGGTCCCAGCCCCGCCGCTGATCGCCATCGAGGGGGGCTGCGTCGGCTATGACGGCAAACCGGTTCTGACCAACCTGAACCTGCGGCTCGACCCGGATGACCGTATCGCGCTTCTGGGGGCCAACGGCAACGGCAAGTCGACCTTCGCCAAGCTGCTGGCCGGGCGGCTGGAGCTGATATCCGGCCGCATGCCGCGCGCCAACAAGATGAACATCGCCTATTTCGCCCAGCATCAGCTCGACGAGCTGGTGCCCGAGCATTCGCCGGTGCAGCACGTGCGCGCCCGCATGCCGGGCGAGCCGGAAGGCAAGGTGCGCGCCCGCGTCGCCCGTTTCGGCCTGCCGACCGACCGCATGGAAACCGCCGCAAAGGATCTGTCTGGCGGCGAAAAGGCGAGACTTCTCCTGGGTTTGGCGACGTTCGATGGTCCCAACCTGCTGATCCTCGATGAGCCGACCAACCATCTGGACATCGACAGCCGCGAGGCGCTGGTCTTCGCCCTCAACGACTATCAGGGCGCGGTGATCCTGATCTCGCACGACCGGCATCTGGTGGAAGCCTCCGCCGACCGGCTGTGGCTGGTCGCCGATGGCACGGTGACGAATTACGACGGCGATATGGACGAGTATCGCAAGCTGATCCTGCAAGGCGGCAAGGGCACCGACCGGGCCGGAGAAATGGACAAGCAGCAGCGCGGCTCCGCCCAGGACCGGCGCCGGGATGCGGCGGAGAAACGCGCCCAGCTTGCCCCCTTGCGCAAGGAAATCCAGAAGGCGGAGCGCAAGGTCGAGAAGCTGCAGGGCGACATCAAGCGTTTCGACGGACTGCTCGCGGACCCTGAGCTTTATGCCCGCGATCCGCTGAAGGCGACCCAACTCGCCAAGCGCAAGGCCGATACCGAGAAGGCCCTTGCGAAAGCCGAGGAAGACTGGCTCGGCATGACGTCGGAATACGAAGACGCCATCGCGGCCGAATAGACTGAGACGAAAAGTCCTTTGCCGCTGGGTGAAGTCTTCCGCTATCGTTTGAAAAAACGATTACGGGGGGAATAAACCTATGAGCATCTCAGTCGACCGCGACGGAGCCGTCACGACCATCACCATCAACCGTACGGAAGCGCGCAATGCCGTGGATCCGGAGACGGCGGATGCGCTGACCGAGGCGTTTCTGCGGTTCAACGCCGATGATGACGCCCGCGTGGCGGTGCTGACCGGCGCCGGCGGCGCGTTTTGCGCCGGTTTCGATCTCAAGTACGCAAGTTCGCTGGAACAGGAACGCCGCCCGCTGGGGGATCTGGATATCCCCGCC
>JBFHII010000327.1:0-4100 GCA_041596535.1 Breoghania sp.
CGCCGTCTCTGGACGAAATGTGCCACCTGGCCAGCGAGATGGAGCGCGAGGGATTCGACATCCCGCTGCTGATCGGCGGGGCAACGACGAGCCGTGTGCACACGGCCGTCAAGATCCACCCCAATTACGCCCGCGGCCAGTCGATCTACGTGACCGACGCCAGCCGCGCGGTGGGCGTCTGTTCGCGGCTGATGAGCGACGACCGCGAGGGCTTCTATGAAGAAGTGCGCGCGGAATACGTGCAGCTTGCCGAAACCCATGCGCGCGGCCGCCAGAACAAGGCGCGGGTGTCGCTCGAGGCCGCCAGGGCCAACAGCTTCAAGCCGGATTTCGCGATGCACCGTCCCGTCCGGCCGAGCTTTCTCGGCACCAGGGCGCTGACCGAATTTCCGCTCGAGGAGCTTGTCGAGCTGATCGACTGGACGCCGTTCTTCTCGGCCTGGGAGATCAAGGGAACCTTTCCCGGTGTGCTGACGGACAATCGCTATGGCCCGGCCGCCAAGGCGCTTTACGATGACGCGCGCCGGATGCTCGACGAGATCGTCTCCGCCAGGAAGCTGACGGCCAACGGCGTTGTCGGCTTCTGGCCGGCCGCCGCCGATGGCGACGACATCGTGGTCTACAAGGACGAGGAGCGCGCCGAGGAACACGTCCGCCTGCACACGTTGCGCCAGCAGATGGCGCGCACGGCGGGCACTTCGACGGGGCGGGCCAATCTGGCGCTTGCCGATTTCATGGCGCCGGCCAATTCCGGTGTTCCCGACTATATCGGCGGGTTCGCCGTCACAGCGGGCATCGGCGAGGAGGAGCTGGCAAAGTCCTATGCGGCGGTCAACGATGACTACAACAAGATCCTCAGCCAGGCCCTGGCCGACCGGCTGGCGGAAGCTTTCGCCGAGCGGCTGCACCAGATCGTGCGCAAGGAGCTGTGGGGCTATGCGCCCGAGGAGCACCTGTCGAACGCGGATCTGATTGCCGAGAAATACGCCGGCATCCGTCCGGCGCCGGGATATCCGGCCCAGCCGGATCATACCGAGAAGGGGACGCTGTTCGCGATGCTGGATGCGGAAGCGCAGACCGGCATTTCGCTCACCGAGAGCTATGCCATGTGGCCGGGCTCTGCCGTCTCGGGGCTGTATTTCTCGCATCCCGAAAGCCACTATTTCGGCGTCGGCAAGATCGAGCGCGACCAGGTCGTCGATTACGCGGCCCGCAAGGGATGGGATCTGGAGAAGGCCGAACGCTGGCTGGCGCCGATTCTCAACTACGATCCGCGCCGCATGGAAGCTGCCGAATAGCGCGGCCGCCCCGGGAACGGATCGGGCCATGCCCCAGACGCACAAACGCCGGCGAACTTCGCCGGCGTTTGTCGTTGTCTAACTGCATCTGGTTCCGCCGCGATCCCTCTGGCCTGACCGGCCGGATCGCGGGACCCTTTCGCGCCTTGGCAACCGGTGCGGTCGCCAGGGCGGGGGGGCGATGGTACTGCCCTGTTCAGACGAGGCCGAAGACGATGGCCGCGATGAACAGGAAAGCCGCACACATGGCTACAACATTGACGCTACGTGTTAAAATCATACCGCTGCCTCCCTGATAGACAGATGATGCTTACGACGATAAGTCCGGTCAGTTGCAAACTGAAGTGAAAAACATATTGCCGTGCCGCACAGGCCGGCTTCCGGCTCGGTAACGATTCAGAAACTTGTTTTTTATCAAGGCATTGGGATTGTTGCGGCGCAGCGTCGATAGTTGTGCGTGCGGGTCTCCCGCGCGGCATTCTTGAATTGTTAATCTTTTGTGAAAGGAATTTGCGATAGCCTTCCTGCGAGGCGTTGTCGGCGGCCGGAGGGGGCAGTTGCCCGGCGTTAAGAAATGCGAAATTAACCGCCGTTAGGAATAGACGCTGGGACGGATGTACGGCGGAAGTCGGGTCGCGAATGCAAGCTCTGGAAAAACTGACAGCACTGGCGAGCACTGGCGGCGACGTGGACCGAGGCAAATTGGTCGAGGCGCTGACCGACCTGTTCGTCACGTTCAACGGCGCCAAGGCCGACAAACTCGGGGTGCTGTTTGGTACGGTCGTCAGCGGCGTCATCGATCACCTTGAGGACGAAGCGCGCAAGGCGCTTGCCGAGCGCGTCGGGGATCATGACCGGTTGCCGCGGGTGCTTGCCAAGCGGCTCGCCGAAGACGAGATCATCGAAATCGCCCGGGCGATCATCGCCAAGTCCACAGTTCTGACCACCGAGGATCTTGTCTCGATCGCGGAAACGCAGTCGCAGGATCATCTGATGGCGCTTGCGGAGCGCAGCGACGGCCTCACATCGACGGTGACCGATGTGCTCGTGCGGCGCGGCTCCAGCGAAGTTCTCAAGACCGTGACCGACAACGATCAGGCATCGATCTCGGTTGACGGGTTCGACGTTCTCGTCGGCAAGGCGCGCAAGGACGCGGACCTTCAGGAAGCCCTGGTCAAGCGTTCGGATCTGCCGCCCGATCCGGCCAAGCGGCTGATTCCCTTCCTCGACAAGGGGATCCGCGAGCGGCTCGAAGAAATCGCCGGCCATCCGCGGCTCCTGGAACTGTTGTCGCAGGTGGCGGCTGAAACGGTGCGGTCGCAGTTGCGCGAACTGGGCGCGGCGCAGACGCAGACCGAACAGGCAATCGTCGCCCTGCAGAACGGCAAGGCCACCATCGACGACGTGGTCACCTTCTTTTCCAAGAACGACAAGCCGGTCGATCTGGCGCTTGTCCTGGCCAAGGTCGGCAACGTCGCGGAGGCCGTGGCGACACGGCTGGTGCTGAAGGGCGACGACGCCCCGCTGATCCTGCTGTGCCGGGCCCTGAACGTCTCGCCCAAGGCGTTCAACAACATCGTCAAGATGCGCGCCCGCCGGCTGCGGCTGACGGGCCAGAACTCGCAGGCCAGCCTGCAGCGTTACGAAGAGATGACGGTCGAGAAGGCCCGTGAGACGCTGGCCGGCGGCATGAAGCAGTCCGCCTGACGCGCCTCCCGCCATTTCGCACAATGCTGGCCGCGATGCGCTCCGGTCAAGCCTATGCCTGCGGTCCCGCGCCGGCATCTTCGATGACCTCTTCGGGCTCCTTCACCTCCGGCGTCAGCGCCTGATCGGCTTCGCTCATCGGCTGGCGTGTAAAACCCTTCAGGCTTGCCGTTTCGTCGGCGTCCCGGCGGATCTGGATCGGGCTGGCCACGTAGCAGGTCACCAGTTCGGCCAGGGAGCGCAGCGCATGCATGTGGATGCGTTCATAGCCGTGGCTGGCGTCGACGCCGAAGGTCGCCAACGCGGTGCGCACGTCCGCGCCGGCCTCGATCGCGGAGGCGGCGTCGGAGCGATAGTGCCGGAAGACATCCTTCTGATAGCGGATGTCGTTTTCGCGGCAGAGTGTCGCCAGCTTGCGGGTCAGGTGATAGTCGAATGGACCGCTCTGGTCGGCCATCGAGATGGTGACGCCGAACTCGTCGGAGTTCTGCCCCGGCGCCGAGGTTCCGTTGTCGATGGCCACCATCGATGCGATATCCGGCGTCAGGATCGAGGAGGCGCCATGGCCGACCTCCTCGGCGATGGTGAACAGGAAAAAGATGTCGACCGGCGGCGCCGCGCCGGTGTCGCGCAGCGCCTTCATTGCCGCCAGCATCACCGCGACGCCCGCCTTGTTGTCGAGGTGGCGCGAAACGATGAAGCCGTTGTCCATGAATTCGGTGCCGGGGTCGATCGCGACAATGTCGCCGATCTCGATGCCGAGCCGCGTCGCCTCGTCGGCCGAGCGGCACATGGCGTCGACCCGCAGGCGAAGCTGGTTCCAGGCCACCGGCTGGGTGTCGACCTCGAGGTTGTAGGTGTGTCCGGATGCCTTGAGCGGCAGGATTGTGCCGCGGAAAGAGCCCTTCGAGCCGAAGACCGTGCAGCGCACCCCCTCCGCAAAGCGCGGCGACCAGTGCCCGATCGGGACCAGGTGGAGCCGGCCGTCCTCGCCGATCCACTTCACCTGCGCGCCGAGCGTGTCGAGATGGCTGACGATGGCGCGCGCGCCCTGGCGGCGGCCACCGGGCAGGCGGGCCCGGATCGCGCCGCGGC
>JBFHII010000328.1:0-4089 GCA_041596535.1 Breoghania sp.
CACTGTCGAGTGAAATACCGCGCGGACTTCCAAATCCGCCGATATTTTTGCTCAAATGGCCAAAAGCACTGATGAAGTTGCCCTCACTGTCAAGTATCTGAATACGGTGGTTCATCGAATCAGAGACATAAAGCTTTCCATCTCTACCGACATCAAGATAGGTAGGCCGGTTAAACTCCCCTTGACCATCTCCTTTGCGGCCGATGGAGTGCAGGACCATCACGCCGTCGGGCTGCAGCAGGTCATGGCAAGTGTTGAAATACTGCGCGTAGTTGCCGATGCCGACGTGCTCGAACATGCCGACGGAGACGATCCGGTCGAACGGCCCCTGCGTGGCGCGGTAGTCCTGCAGCTTGAAGCGGGCCTGACCATCGAGCCCCAGTTCCTGTGCCCGGGCGTTGGAGACCTGGTGCTGTTCGGTCGACAGGGTCAGTCCGGTGACATCGACGCCGCCGATCTCGGCAAGGTACAGGCCCAGTCCGCCCCAGCCGGACCCGATATCCAGCACCTTCTGGCCGGCGTCGAGGGCCAGTTTCGCCGCCAGATGCCGCTTCTTGGCCAGTTGAGCGGTTTCCAGATTGTCGTCGGGGTGCTCGAAATAGGCGCAGGAGTACTGGCAATCGGAATCGAGGAAGAGCCGATACAGACTGCCATCGAGATCGTAGTGATGGGCGACATTCTGGCGGGCCCTATTCAGGGTGTTGCGCTGACGCAGGCGCCGCGTGGCGATGCGGGTGGCTGTCAGCAGCCGCATCCACCAGTAGACCGGCAATCCCTTGGTATTGCGCAGCACGACCGCGAGAAAATCATAGATGCTGCCCTGAAGAACATCGATGCGGCCGTTCATGAACAGCTCGCCGGCCTGGTATTCGGGGTTGAGCAGAAGTTTCCATTCCGCCGCCACGTCATTGAAGCGGATGGCAACCGGTTCACCGGTGCCGTCGCCGAACGTCCTGACATCGGGTTGCTGGCCGGCGACCGGGGCGAAGTGGACACGAAGCTGACCCTTGCGGATCACGCGCTCGAACTTGTCAGCGACAAATTGCGACATCACGCATCTCCTGATCGTCACCGCCTGCGCGCGGAGGATGCGCGGCGGGAGAAAAAAAGACGTTGTAATCAATGCCTAGAAATGGTGGCGCGAAAGCGGGCGCCGGTCAAGCATGGGCCGTGCATCCGGCAGATGCCCCATCGCGCGCGGGCACAAAAAAAGACGGCGCCCGAAAAGGCGCCGTCTCAAATTCTAGAGAAGTCTAGTGAGATAAATCAGATCTCTTCGGCTTCTTCTTCAACCGACGCTTCAACTTCTGCATCGGCGTCGCCGTCTTCATTCTCTTCATCTTCGTCTTCGGGTTCGAATTCGAAGGTGTCGTGATCGCGCAACGTCAGGTCTTCGCCGCGGGCCTGGCGCTCGGCTTCGTCGGCGGAGCGTGCGACATTCACATTGACGGTGACTTCGACTTCCGGGTGCAGGCGCACAATGACGCCGGTCACGCCGATGGTCTTGATCGGGGTCGACAGGTCAACCTGGCTGCGAGTCACGGAGAAGCCGGCTTCATCGAGGCTCTCCGAGATGTCGCGGGTGGACACGGAGCCGTAGAGCTGGCCCGTTTCGCCGGCCGAGCGGATGATGATGATGCTCAGGCCGTCGAGCTTGGCGGCAACGGCTTCGGCTTCCTGACGGCGTTCGAGGTTGCGGGCCTCGAGCTGCACGCGCTGGCTTTCGAATTGCTCGCGGTTAGTCTTGGTGGCGCGCAGCGCCTTGCCCTGCGGCAGCAGGAAGTTGCGAGCATAGCCGTCGCGCACGCGGACGGTTTCGCCCATCTGGCCGAGCTTGGCGACACGCTCGAGAAGAATAACTTGCATTGGTTTGGTCCTTGTACCGTCTGTCCCGCGGGGCGGTTGCCCCTTGTCGGTTAGAGGCAGGTCACGGATGGCTCCGGCTCTGTCTCAATCGGGGCCGGCGCCTGTGTGCCGCCGGCCTGGGTGCATGCCGTCCATCGAGGGAACGGAACGCAAAGGCGGGGCAGGGCCCCGCCCGTTGCTTACTTGATCACGAACGGCAGCAGGCCGAGGAAGCGGGCGCGCTTGATGGCGCGGGCCAGCTCACGCTGCTTCTTCGCGGAAACGGCCGTGATGCGGCTCGGCACGATCTTGCCGCGCTCGGACACGTAGCGCTGCAGCAGCTTGATGTCCTTGTAATCGATCGCCGGGGAGTTGGCGCCGGAGAACGGGCAGGTCTTCCGGCGGCGGAAGAACGGGCGGCGAGTCGGCAGCTGTGCGATATCGACCATTAGTTTGTCTCCCCGCTGGAAGCTTCGTTGTCGTTGCGGCGCGGGCCGCGGTCGCCACGGTCCGGACGGTCACCACCGGGACGGTCGCCGCGCTCACGGCGACGACGGTCGTCGCGGTCGCGCTTCTGCATCATGGCGGACTGCTCTTCCTCGTGTGCTTCCACACGAAGCGTCAGAAAGCGCAGGATGTCTTCGTTGAGACGCATCTGACGTTCCATTTCGGCGACCGCGGCGTGCGGTGCGTCGATGTTCATCAGCGTGTAATGCGCCTTGCGGTTCTTCTTGATCCGGTAGGTCAGCGTGCGCAGACCCCAGGACTCGACCTTGCCAACGCTGCCGCCGTTTTCGGTGAGAAGCGTCTTGTACTGCTCGACCAGTTGCTCGACCTGCTGCGGCGAGACGTCCTGGCGTGCCATGAACACGTGTTCGTAGAGGGCCATGTTTGCCTTTCCAATATGACGTCGCCCCGGCGCGAAGCCTCTTCAAAGCCATGAGAAAGGCCTTGGAGATTGTCTTTGAGAGCGGAGACACAAGAAGTCGGATCCTTGTGGATCCTGCCTGCGCAGACGCTTGCACGCTTGCGAAAGCCTTCCGTTCAGCCACCGGCCGGGTATCGACAGAGGCCGCTTCTATACGCGATTGGCGCGCAAGTTCAACCGCAAAATGGCGATTTCCTATTGATAGCGGCGATGTTATTCGCGCTCGGGTCTTGACAGGGGCGTACGTGGACGGCTCATAACGCGCGATGTTGCCAAGAGCGATCTTGGTTCCATGGACGCATCTCCGGCGCGAGACCGGGACACGGAAACGCAAAAACGGACCAGACAAGCGCATGACCATTGCATTCACATTTCCCGGCCAGGGAAGCCAGGCTGTCGGCATGGGCAAGGCGCTCGCTGACGCGTTCCCGGAAGCCCGCGCCGTCTTCCAGGAAGTCGACGACGCCCTTGAGCAGTCCCTGAGCACCGTCATGTGGGAGGGACCCGAGGACGCGCTGACCCTGACCGCCAACGCGCAACCGGCGCTGATGGCGGTGAGTCTGGCCGCGACACGGGTTCTTCAAGCGCGCGGGCTGGACATGAAGGCGACCGTCTCGTTTGTCGCCGGCCATTCGCTGGGCGAGTATTCCGCGCTTGCCGCCGCCGGCAGCCTCAGCATTGCGGATGCGGCGCGGCTGCTCCGGATCCGTGGACAGGCGATGCAGGAAGCCGTGCCGGTGGGGCAGGGCGCCATGGCGGCGCTTCTTGGTCTCGACATGGACGCGGCGCGCGAGGTGGCACTGGAGGCGGCGCAGGGCGACGTGTGCCAGGCCGCAAACGACAACGCCCCCGGCCAGGTTGTGATTTCCGGCCACAAGGCGGCGGTCGAACGGGCACTCGAGATCGCCAAGACCAAGGGCGCGCGGCGCGCGATTCTGCTGCCTGTCTCCGCGCCGTTCCATTGTTCCCTGATGGCTCCGGCCGCCGAGGCCATGTCCGAGGCGCTGGCCGGCATCGCACTGACCGCGCCAGTGGTACCGCTGGTCTGCAATGTGCTGGCACGGCCGATCGAGGATCCCGCGGACATCCGTCAGCGGCTGATCGAGCAGGTGACGGGCACCGTGCGCTGGCGCGAGAGCATCACCTGGCTTTCCGAGAACGGCGTGACCACGGTCGTCGAGATCGGCGCCGGCAAGGTGCTGTCGGGCATGGTGCGGCGGATCGCCAGGGATCTCGAGGCGGTGGCCGTGAACGGTCCCGATGACATCGACGCCGTGATGCAGAAAATCGGCGGATAGCGCACCGGTGTGTTGGCG
>JBFHII010000329.1:0-4086 GCA_041596535.1 Breoghania sp.
CCGAGCATCGGGCCGAAGCCGCCCATCTGCCACATCAGCCATTGCATGACCGTCCAGTATCCGGCCTCATCCCCGGTTTCGGCGGGCAAGAACCTGCCGGTCTTCCTGGCCAGATACATCAGGATCGCGCCGGATTCCATCAGCGCCGTGCCGGTGTCGCGATCGACGATCGCCGGGATCTTGTTGTTCGGCGAGATCTTCAGGAACTCCGGCGCAAACTGCTCGTCTTCCATGATGTTGATGGAATGGGTTTCATAGGGCAGTCCGCATTCCTCCAGCATGATGGAGACCTTGCGGCCGTTCGGCGTCGTCCAGGTATAAAAGTCGATCATCGTTTCCCCTCTCTTGGGCCGGGACGCCACTGCAATCACAGCATCCCGATGGCGGTCAGGCCTTGCTCTTCTCGTATTCGGCCACCGTCGCGGCCGCTTCCTTGAAGGCGGTGTTGGCAGCCGGCACCCCGCAATAGATCGCCGACTGCATCAGAACCTCCTTGATGTCGTCCGGCTCCAGTTCGCCTTCGAAGAGCGCGGCGCGCACATGCATGACGAATTCTTCCCAGCGCCCCAGCGCCACCATCATCGCCAAGACCAGCAGGCGGCGGGTCTTGTGGTCGAAGCGCTCGCGGGTCCAGATCTCGCCCCAGGCATAGCGGGTAATCAGATCTTGGAATTCCTCCGAGAACGACGTCTTGTTCGCTTCCGCGCGATCCACATGCGCATCGCCCAGAACCGTGCGGCGGGCCTTCATGCCCTGCGCGTGGCGCTCGCGTTCGTCCATTGACTGGTCCTCATGACGATTGATCGGCCGACCGGAACAGCATCCGGATTCGGCGCGTACCGTGACCGCGCCCGCCGCTCCGGTCAACTGCCGGGCGGCGTCATGATGATGTGAGAGGTCGGCGCAACGACGCATCGGGCCAGCCGGGCGCCAGGCCCGGCGCGCTATCGCAGCGTCGCCAGCACGCCGATGATGTCACGATCGGTCTTGCCATTGGCAGCAGCCACCGCGCTCAGGGTCTCCGCCCGGGAGGGCACCGAATAGCCATTCCGTTCCAACACCGCGACAAACGTGTCGCGCGAATAGCCGAAGAGCGGCGCGACGGTCTCCAGCGGACTCGCCTGCACGATGCGCAGCAACGACACCATGGGATTGCCAGGGGGCTCATTGCCCGGTGCGGGAAGGACGAAGGGCACCGCCGCGATCACCACGACCCCCAGGGCGATGGCCATGGGCGTGCGCCTGAAATAGGTGAGAAACGGCTTCCAGTTCTTCCAAAGATACATTCCGAGCGGCAAGACAAGCACCATCGACAGCCATTCGTGCATGCCGTGGAACCACACCATGCCTATATGAAAGAACAGGGCAACGCCGGAGACGAGCGATACGACGAATAGGCCGGTGAGCAACGGGGTCGCGTATCGGGAAAGGATTCGGGGCATGGGCGGTGCCTCGCGGGTTGAACATCTCAAAATTGCTAGAACCGGCCGGAGCGCGTGTCCTGTTAAACTTTGGTAATGTTGGGACGGACCATCCTGCCCTTGGCCTTCCCCCCCATCCCGCGTAAAAGGCATCCACACCTTGGCCGCGCTTTATGGGAGAGCCGCATATAATGACCGCCCAGCCGAAAAACCCGCCGGACTACAATCATTCCTCGCTGTTTCCGCTCAGCGCCGATACCACGCCCTACCGCAAGCTGACCTCCGATTTCGTCTCCACCGCCACCTTCAACGGCGAGGAGGTGCTGGTGGTCGAGCGCGAGGGGATGCGGTTGCTCGCCGAGGAAGCCTTCAAGGACATCAATCATTTCCTGCGCCCCGGCCATCTGGAACAGCTGCGCAAGATCCTCGACGACCCCGAAGCCACCGAGAACGACAAGTTCGTGGCCTTCGATCTGCTGAAGAACGCCAATATCTCCGCGCACGGCGTGCTGCCGATGTGCCAGGACACCGGCACGGCGATCGTCATGGGCAAGAAGGGTCGCCGGGTGTGGACCGACGGTTCGGACGAGGCGGCACTGGGCGAAGGCGCGCGCGACGCGTATTTCCGCAAGAACCTGCGCTATTCGCAGCTCGCGCCGATCTCCATGTTCGAGGAAAAGAACACCTCGAACAACATGCCCGCGCAGATCGAGCTCTACTCGGAAGGCGAGGATGGCTATAAATTCCTGTTCATGGCCAAGGGCGGCGGATCGGCCAACAAGACGTTCCTGTTCCAGGGAACGCCGTCGCTGCTCACCCATGACCGGCTGATCGAATTCCTGAAGGAAAAGGTGCTGACGCTGGGCACCGCGGCCTGCCCGCCCTACCACCTGGCGATCGTCATCGGCGGCACCTCGGCCGAGATGAACCTCAAGACGGCAAAGCTGGCTTCCGCGCGCTATCTCGACAACCTGCCGACCCAGGGCTCGGAACTCGGCCATGCCTTCCGCGACCTGGAGATGGAAGAAGAGATCCACAAGCTGACCCAGGCGACCGGCGTCGGCGCGCAGTTCGGCGGCAAGTACTTCTGCCACGACGTGCGCGTCATCCGCCTGCCGCGCCACGGCGCGTCGCTGCCGATCGGCCTGGCCGTGTCCTGCTCGGCCGACCGCCAGGCGACCGGCAAGATCACCAAGGACGGGATCTTTCTCGAGCAGCTCGAAATGCACCCGGAAAAATACATGCCGGAAGTCACCGACGAGCATCTCGACGACAAGGTCGTGAAGATCGATCTCACGCGGCCGATGACCGAAATCCTCGGCGAACTGACCAAGCATCCGATCAAGACCCGCCTGTCGCTCTCCGGTCCGCTGATCGTGGCGCGCGATCTGGCGCACTCGAAGCTGCGCGAGCGGCTGGAAGCGGGCGAGCCTTTGCCGGACTATTTCAAGAACCACCCGATCTATTACGCCGGGCCTGCCAAGACACCCGAGGGCATGCCGTCGGGTTCCTTCGGCCCCACCACGGCGGGCCGCATGGACGCCTATGTGGACCAGTTCGAGGCGGCGGGCGGCTCCATGGTCATGCTGGCAAAGGGCAACCGCTCGGCCCAGGTGCGCCGCGCGTGCCAGGCGCACGGCGGCTTCTATCTCGGCTCTATCGGCGGCCCGGCGGCACGCCTTGCGCAGGACTGCATCAAGTCGGTCGAGGTGGTCGAATACGAGGAGCTCGGCATGGAAGCGATCTGGAAGATCGAGGTCGAGGATTTCCCCGCCTTCATCGTCATCGACGACAAGGGCAATGACTTCTTCAAGGAACTCAACCTGGGCTGACGCGCCGCGCAAGCACCATGGATCCGGTCAAACGGGCGGCGGAGGGATTCGCCGCCCGTTCTGATTCCCCTCCCCAGCCCGGCGCTGGGCGCCGCTTTCTGGGGAAACACGCTGCAAAAGCGATCACTTTTTGTTCATCCTGGCGCCGGCTTTCGCAGGGATCGGGCGAAAATGTGGCCAAATCACAACAATCGTTCCAGTTTCTGCATTCGGCGTCCGCGTGACGATGATCACAGCTTGCGAAAGCGACCGCACGTTAACATCATCTCAACCGTCGCTTGAAATGGTTAACGGTAGGCATCGGTTCCGCATGGAGCGGACATTCAAGAGGCATCAAAGGGGATTGAGGATGCGCAGGTTTTTCCTGGTCGTGACGGCATTGATCACGGGCGCGGTGGCGGCAACCACCATCGCTACGGCCGCTTCGGCCGCCAACAAATTTTTTGATCCGACCACCAAGCGCTGGGTCGAGTACGGCAGCCGGCTGAGCCACAGTGGCAAGTCGCCGATCAAGCGCGAAGTCGTCAGCTACGACGGCAACTACGCGCCGGGCACGATCATCGTCGATACGGCGGAGCGCCGCCTCTATCACGTGCTGGACAACGGCAAGGCCCGCAAGTACGGCATCGGCGTCGGCCGGGACGGGTTCCAGTGGTCCGGCACCCATCGCGTCACCCGCAAGGCCGAGTGGCCGGGCTGGACGCCGCCGCCGGCAATGCGCGCCCGCGCCAAGCGCAACGGACAGACTCTGCCGGCTCACATGGAAGGCGGCCCGAACAATCCGCTCGGGGCCCGCGCCCTGTATATCGGCTCCACCATCTACCGCATCCACG
>JBFHII010000330.1:0-4073 GCA_041596535.1 Breoghania sp.
CGATCACCGAGACCTCGGTTGCCCGGCTGTTCGCGGCCTCGATGATTCCCGGCCTCGTGCTGCTCGGGCTCTATGTCGTCGTGGCGCTCGTCGTCGCCAACCGCGGCGGCGCGCCGCTGGAGACGGCCGCCTCGCTGGCCGCGCGGTTCAAGGCGCTGAAGGATCCCTGGCAGTTCGTGGTGCTGTTCGTCCTGACAATCGGCGGCATCTACGCGGGCATCTTCAGCCCGACCGAAGCCGCATCGGTCGGCGCGTTCGGCGCCATCGTGCTGGGCATGCTCAACCGCAGCCTCGACCTGGGCGGCCTGGTCAGGGCGGTTCGGGCCAGCGTTCTGGTGTCCTGCGCGCTGTTCATGATCATCATCGGCGCGACGCTGTTTGCGAATTTCGTCGTGCAGACACGGCTGCCGGAAAACCTTCTCGGCGTGGCCGAGGCCGCGGGCCTGTCCGCCTGGATGGTGATGGCGCTGATCATCGCGATCTACATCGTGCTGGGCTGTTTCCTGGAAGGCATCGGCATGGTGCTGATCACCGTCCCGGTGTTCCTGCCGATCGTGGTCCAATACGGCTATGACCCGATCTGGTTCGGCGTGCTGGTGGCCGTTCTGGTCGAACTCGGGCTGATCACGCCACCGGTCGGCATGAACCTGTTCATCATCCGGGCGCAGGTGCCGGAGGTTGCGATGAAGACCCTCTACACGTCGATCCTGCCGTTCCTCATCGCACCGGTGGTGCTGATTGCGTTGCTGTTCCTGCAGCCCGCCCTGGCCCTGTGGCTTCCCAACTTTCTCTACTAGGAGACGTCTTGAAAACGATTGTCATCCACCACGAGCTGCCCGAGTGGACCGACTGGTACGTCGAGCAGCTTGCCGCGGCGTTTCCCGGCAACGACTTCCGCGGTGTCCGGTCGCTGGACGAGGCCATGCGCCATGCGCCCGACACCGAGGTGTTTGTCGGCATCGGTCCGAAGATGACGCCGGATCTGGTTGCCGCGATGCCGAAGCTCGAATGGGTTCAGTCGCTCACCACCGGCATCGACAACCTGCTGGCGATGAAGGATTTCCCGGCCGGCGTGCCGATCAGCAAATGCGTCGGCGTGCAGGGGCCGCAGATGTCGGAACTGGCGCTGACGCTGATGCTGGCGCTCGCCCGCCGGCTGCCGGCCATGTTCGAGGCGCAGGCGCGGAACCAGTGGGACCGGCGCACCCAGCCGCTCCTGCACGGCAAGACGGTGTGTCTCCTGGGCCTCGGCAACATCGCCGAGACGCTGGCGCTCTACTGCTCGACCCTGGGGATGACGGTGACCGGCGTCTCGTCCCGCGCCAGTGCGCCGCATGTCGACCGCATCTATCCGCGCGAGCGGCTGCTGGAGGCGGCGGCGGAGGCCGATTTTCTCGTGGTGCTGGTTCCGCTTTCGCCGGAGACGCGGCACATCGTCGGGCGCGAGGTGCTGGCGGCGATGAAGCCGGATGCTTTCCTCATCAACATCGCGCGCGGCGGATGCGTGGACGAAGCCGCGCTGCTTGATGCGCTCGCCGCAGGCACGATCGCCGGCGCCGGCCTTGACGTCTTCGAGACCGAGCCTCTGCCGGCGGAGAGCCCGCTGTGGAACGCACCCAATCTGATCGTGACGCCGCACGTGGGTGGCTTCGCGGACACCTACCACAAGCAGTGTTTCCCGACGGTCGAGAAGAACATGCGCCTTTACCTGGAAGGCGGACCGGATGCGCTGAGCGATGCAGTAAGGAACGTATGATGCAAACCAATTCTCCGGTCTCTTCCTCCGAGATGGAGCGCCGCTGGCAGGTCGCGCGCGGCGTCATGGCGGACCTCGGTCTCGACGCTCTGGTGACCCAGGCGCGCGAAGACTGGATGGGCGGCTATGTTCGCTGGCTGACCGACGTGCCGGCCAACAACGGCTATCCGCGCACCGTGATCTTCTTTCCCGACCGGCCGATGACGGTCGTCGAAATGGGGGCCTTCGACACCGACCGCGCGACCGATCCGGCAAGCCCGGCGACCCTGGGTGTTGAGCGCGTGCTGGGCACGCCGTCGTTTCATTCGATCGTCTACACGGTCGATTACGACACCGAACTCGTGGTGAAGGCGCTTGACGACGCGGGCGCGAAGCGGATCGGCTTCCTGTGTCCGCAGGCGCTGCCGTTCTCGCTGGTCCAGGGGGTTGGCGACCGGTTCGAGACCGTCGACGCAACGGATGCGCTCGACCGCGTGAAGGCGATCAAGAGCGCCGAGGAAATCGGCCTGATCCGCGAGATTGCCGCCCTGCAGGACACGGTCTTCGCCGAGGTGTGCGATTTCATCCGGCCCGGCGTCAGCGATCGCGAGGTGGCGGCGCATGCGGAGGCCGTCGGACGGCGGCTGGGGTCCGACCAGGGCATTCAGCTGGGGCTCTCCGCACCGTTGGGCGAAGCATCGCGCTTCCTCAACCGCCCGTTCCAGACCCGCACGTTGCAGGCCGGCGATCACATGTCGCTGCTGATCGAGGTGAACGGTCCCGGAGGGATCTATCTCGAGATCGCGCGAACCATGGTGCTCGGCAAGGCCGACGATCACCTGCGCGCGGCCTTCGAGAACGTCAAGGCGGCGCAGGACCACACGCTCTCGCTGATGAAGCCCGGCGCCGAGCCGGCGGCCATAGCGGCGGCGCATGACGCCTGGATGCAGGCGCGCGGCCTGCCGGCCGAAACCCGGCTCTATGCGCATGGCCAGGGCTGCGAAATGGTCGAGCGGCCGCTGATCCGCAAGGACGAAACCCTGCCGCTGGCGGAGGGCATGCTGCTCGCCGTGCATCCCGGCTACGACGACGGCCGCGTCTTCGCGGTGATTTGCGACAACTACATGATCGGCGCCGACGGTCCCGGCGCCTGCCTGCACAAGACCGAAAAGAAGATTTTCGAACTCTGATGGATGTGACAGTGAAGCAGACACCCAAAATCGCGCTCGAAGAGCATTTCATGCACCCGGATTTCGTCGACTACTGGGCGACGACGGCGCTGAACATCAGCCCCGACCTGTTCGGCAAGGCGCACGCCGCGCTCGAGGACTTCGGCGAGGGACGGCTGGCCGCGATGGATTCGATCGGCGTGCAAAAGGCCATTCTCTCGCTCGCGGGGCCGGGCGTGCAGGCCGAGAAGAACACGGCCACGGCGGTGCGGCTGGCGCGCCAGGTCAACGACTTCCTGGCCGCCGAAATCGCCCGCCGTCCCGACCGCTACGGCGGCTTTGCCCATGTCGCGATGCAGGACCCGGCCGAGGCCGCGAACGAGCTGGAGCGCTGCGTGCGCGAGCTTGGCATGCAGGGCGTGATGATCAACGGCCAGACCGGCGGCACCTACCTCGACGACGACCGCTACGCGCCGTTCTGGGAGCGTGTGTCCGATCTGGAAGTTCCGGTTTACATCCACCCGAACAACCCGCCGGAGCGGGTGCACATGTACCACGACCACAACGAGCTGTGGGGCCCGGTCTGGTCGTGGACGGTGGAGACGGCAACCCATGCGCTGCGCCTCGTCTTCAGCGGCACCTTCGATCGCTACCCGGGCGCACGGCTGGTTCTCGGCCATCTCGGTGAAACGCTGCCCTACCTGATGTGGCGGCTGGACAGCCGCTGGGAGATTTCCAACCGTGGCGCGATGACGCTGAAGCAGCCGCCTTCGGCCTATTTCAAGCAGAACATCTGGGTCACGACGTCCGGCATGTGCGCCGACGCGCCGCTGCGCTGCGCCGTCGACATGATGGGTGCCGACCGCATCCTGTTTTCGGTCGACTACCCGTTCGAACGGGCCGATGAGGCCGGGGAGTGGATCGAGGCGGCGCCGCTGAGCGATGCGGAACGGCGCCTGATCTGCCACGACAATGCGGTCGGGCTGCTGAAGCTCTGACGACCGATGCGGGGAGGGCGGGGCGCCCTCCGGTGCAGGAAGGCTGCCGTTGCCGTCCCGCGGGTCCATGGCCCGCGGGACGTGCCGACGCGCGCGTTGGCATACGGCAACCGGCGGTGCTGGCAGACTGAACCGTTGTGCAGGCCGACGGGCGGCCGAAATGGCATCGGA
>JBFHII010000331.1:0-4038 GCA_041596535.1 Breoghania sp.
CGACACGCCGTGGAAGAAACACGACAACATTCCGTTGTAGGGTAGGAGTCGTCGAAGCCACGCGGCCCGTGCCGTCTCAATTCGTGGAGATTGCCTGGGCGTCTGGCGGGAGCGGAACCGCTCGGCTACCGCGTGCTTGGCAGCATCCTTTCGATGCATTCGTAACCGACGAAGCACTGACGCACGTCGATCGTCGGCGCGAATTGCGGACGCGTCACCTGGGTTCGGAAGCAATGACCCTGGTGATCGACAAAACGCGAATAGGTGGTCGGTCCGGTCGAAAAGACGACGGCACCTTCCTGGCGCACGATGTCGCGGGCTTCGGCGCACGTGTAGTCGCGGGTGTCGGGCCGACCCTGAGCGTTTGCCGTCCCCACAAGGGGCATTGCCGCAAACAGCATGCTGAACAGACCGGCGGACCATAGCCGCGCGGCGGAACGCGCGCCCTGGCTGTGCAGGTCGTGCAGGGGCGGGTTTGGCGCGGTTTTCATGCTGCTGGTTTCCTTACGCTTCCTGCCGGCGCTTCTTGCCGGCTGCGCCCGCAACCACCGGGCGGCGGTTTGCGAAGCCTATCGCTGCATAGGCTCGATTGGCAATGGGGCAGGGGGCAGGCGGGAGGATCAACAGCGCGTGAAGGCGGGCAGGGCCGCAAGTCCGCATATCCGCGAGAGAGAACCCGGGGCACATCACGCCCCGGATGCCTTTCAGGCGCTGAAACTGATGAGCAGCGACGCTGTCGACGCCGAGGAACTGCTGCCGGTTGCATTGTAACTCGTGCTTCCCTGGCTGTCGCGCAACTGCTCGAGGAATTCGGCGAGCATCGCCGCCGCATCGGTCTCTTCGCTGTCGTCGGTTTCATCCGTTGACGACATTTCGCCACCTGGACCTCCGGGACCGCCTGGACCACCCGGACCGCCCGGGCCACCCGGACCTTTGCCGCCGCCCGGGCCGCCGGAAAACGCTTCGGCGAAAATGTCGGACAGCTCTTCGGCCTGATCTTCGGTCAGGGCGCCGGACGATACCTGCTCCGCGATCAGGTCGTCGACCTTCGATTGCATCTCCTCGGGGCTCGGCGGAGGGGTGCCGAAGCTGGGCGCGGAGGCTGCCATCGAGGCGTCGATACTGTCGAGCGCCGAACTGAGAGCGTCTTGGTCTTCCGCGGCGACTTCGCCGATGGAGACCTGCGTTTGCAACTGGCTTTGCAGCATCTCGCGTGGCGAGATCTGCTGCATCGGCATTGATGTCGATATTGAAGTCATGACGTGTCCTCGATATTGCAAGCGGGCTGAAATGCTTGCAGATGCCAGCGTTTCCCAAGGGTGTTAACGCGGTGTTAACCAGTTGTATTTGTTCGCATCCGGATGTTTCCGATGCCCCATTTGGAAACATTCGGAAACAAATCTCCCCTCGGGCACGGGTCCGAATCCGGCATAGTTGAGCCATGTTGAATGCCAGCCACCTTCTCGTCGTCGAGGACGACCACGAAATCCGGGGACTCATCGCCCGGTCACTGCGCGACAACGGGTGGCGCGTGTCGCTTGCCCGCGACGGCAGGGAGATGGATTCGGTGCTGGCCGCGGGCTCCATCGATCTCATCGTGCTGGATGTGATGCTTCCGGCGGAAGACGGTTTCAGTCTCTGCCGCCGGCTGCGGGTGTCATCGACGGTGCCGATCCTGATGATCTCGGCCAAGGGGGATGACATCGACCGGGTGGTGGGGCTGGAAATCGGCGCGGACGATTTCCTGGCCAAGCCGTTCAACCCGCGTGAACTGGTTGCCCGGGTGCGGGCGTTGTTGCGGCGAAGCGCCATCGCGCAGGTGCAGCCAGCGGTTCAGGCGCGTCAGCTTCGCTTTGGCGGCTGGACCCTGGATACACGGCTGCGCACGCTTGAGAATCCCGATGGCGCCTTCACGACGCTGACACCTGCGGAATTCGATCTGCTGCGGGTGATGTGCGAGCGCGCCGGGCGGGTGCTCACCCGCGACCAGCTCCTCGACCTGACGCAAGGCCGCGCGGCGGGCCCGAATGAGCGCAGCATCGATATTCTCGTGAGCCGCTTGCGCCGCAAGATCGAGCCTGATCCGGCGCAGCTGCCGGTCATCCGTACCGTGCGGTCCGGTGGCTACGAATTCATGGCGGAGGTCGTCGCGGAATGATGGCCCGGTTCCTGCCGCACGGCATCGCGGGGCAACTCGCCCTGCTGTTGATCGTGTCGGTGGCGCTGTTCCATCTCGTCCTGTCGGCGCTGTTTTTCGGGTTTGGCGCGCCACGGCGTCCGGTACCTCCGGATGTCGCGCACCACCGCCAGCAAGCGGCGCTCTGGCTGATCGATCGCGCCAAGCCTGACGAACGCCCTGATCTGATGGCCGCATTGGTTTCCGAGGATCCGGAACTGCGTTTCCGGGTCGCCGACACCGCGACCGCTGCCGCGATCGACTGGTCAGCGTCCGGGCCGGGCAGGGCATATCGCGGGGAGACGATCGGCAGCGGGACCGGGACGGTGCCGAGTACCGCGGGCGAAACCGCAGGCAGCGTGGATATGGCGTTCCGTCTGCGCGACGGCACCGTGCTGATCGGCAGCGGCTCATGGCGGCCGCCTCCGATGTTTGGCGGGCCAGTATTCGTGACCGTCGCCATTCTCGCAATCTGCCTGCTGGTTCTGGGAATCTGGGCCGCGCGCAGCCTGACCGCGCCGCTGCGCTCCTTTTCGCGCGCGGTGGAGACGTTCGGGCGGGAGGACACGACGCCGGTGATGCTGACGGAGCAGGGGCCGGTTGAGGTGCGCGCCGCGGCGTCAGCCTTCAATCGCATGCAGGCCCGGATCGACGACCTCGTACAGGATCGGACCCGCATGCTGGCTGCGGTCGGGCATGACCTGCGTACGCCGGTGACCCGGCTCCGGTTGCGCGCCGACTATGTCGCCGATCACTCCTTGCGGGACGCGGTGCTGGCGGACCTTGACCACATGGATGGCCTGTTGCGGGGCGCGTTGTCCTACCTGCAAAGCGGGCAAAGTGGGGAAAAAACGGTCCCGGTCGATCTCTCCAGCCTGCTGCAGACGATCGCCGACCAGTGGGCCGATAGCGGCGTCATCGTGCCGTGCAGCGGTCCGTCCCGGGTGCAGGTTTCCGGGCGCCCGTCCGAACTTCTGCGGTTGTTCGGCAACCTCGTCGAGAACGCCGTCCGGCATGGCGGCGGCGGCGAGATCATCCTCATGACGCTGACGGACGAGGAAGCGGTCAACGTCGCAATCGTTGATCACGGGCCGGGGATACCGGAGGATGCACACCAGGCAATGCTGGAGCCTTTCGTGCGCGGTGACGCGGCGCGAAACATGGACCAGGCGGCAGGCTTCGGTCTTGGTCTGGCAATTTGCGTCACGCTTGCGCGCGGACACGGTGGCACGCTGGAACTCACGGAGACACCTGGCGGCGGCCTTACGGTGCGTGTGCGGCTGCCGCGGGGCGGCGGCGCCTGAGGCCGGGCTAGCGGCGCGACTTCGTCAGGGAAATCGACACCCGGCCGGTGCTGAGCGGCAGTGGCGCGCCGGGCTTGTGCACGCGGATATCGACCTTCTCGATACGCGGATCGGCCGCCAGGACAGCATCGGCGATGGCGCCAGCCAGCCGTTCAATCAGGTTGTAGCGGCCGCCGGTGACGACCTCCTCGACCGTCTTGACCAGCGAGGCGTAGCAGATGGTGTCGGCATAGTGGTCGCTTGCGACGGCTTTCGAAAGGTCGGCCGAGACAGTCAGGTCCACATGAAACCGCTGGCCGAGGCGGGCTTCTTCGTCATGCACACCGTGAAAGGCGTAGAAGGCGAGATCTTCAAGGATAATGCGTTCCATGCCGTTCCTGTAGCGCTGCGCGAGCCGTGGTCGGAGGTATCTCGACTGCGCTGATACCCCGATGCGGCGGCACATGCCAATGCGGATTATGCGGATGATGCAGAAAGTGGCGTGCCTGCGGAGGAGTCAACCATCGCAGCGGCAGGCTCCTACCATATGACAAGATGATCGAGCAGCGGCATCAGCAG
>JBFHII010000332.1:0-4035 GCA_041596535.1 Breoghania sp.
ATTTCCGCCGCCAGTAGGTCAGCGCGCCGGAGGATGACGAGGCGACGATCTGGGCGGTGACGGAAGCGACCGCCACGGCCGGGGAAATCCCGGTGAAAATCAGCAGTGGCGTCAGCAGGAACCCGCCACCGATGCCGAACAGGCCCGACAGGAAGCCCACGGCACCACCCATGCCCAGAATCATGAACATATTTACGGGGATTTCGGCGATGGGGAGGTAGATCTGCAACTGCGCTTTCCAGGGCTCGGCATTTCGGAGCATGTGCCCCGCTGTACGGTACTGGCGGTCTGGCAGGATAAAGCGCCTGACGCACATCTGTGTCAACGGCGGAAAGCAACTTGTTCCACTTTGGCTACGCCGTTGCCGCGAATGACAGATCCCGCCGCCAGGTGAAGCAGATGTGCCACACCCGTGCTGCCCGGTCTTTCCACGGCGCGGACGCCTTTGCCCCCAATGCGGTGGCCCTTGATTGTTGTATCTCCCGGAGGTGCGCCATATTCATGGCCGCATCCAGAAAACGTCCACCCGGGGAACAAGGCTCAGATCGCGCGACCGCCAAGGGCCTGAATAAGCCTGCGGTCGATCACGCCCGTCACCGGCATGCCGGCCTGCGTCTGGAACGCCCGCACGGCCTCGCGCGTCTTCGGACCGCTCATTCCGTCCGCCGGACCCGTATCGAAGCCGAGCTCGCCCAGAAGCAGCTGTGCTTGCAGAACCAGTTCGTCTGAAACCGCGCTGGCCTGCTTTGCGGGTTCGCCACCCGTCCATTCGGGGTCAAGCGTAACCGTGTTGGTTGCTTCCACCACGGGTTCCGCGACCCAGGTGCTGACGAGCAGATCGGCGGCCGCACGATCCTGCGGGCTGAGTTTCTTGGCGATTTCGTCGCGTTTGGCGGAGGCGTCGCTGTCGCCCTGTTGGGCGGCCAGCGCGAACCACCGATAGGACTCGATCAGGTCCTCACTGACGCCAAAGCCGCGGGCATAGAGAATGCCGAGGTTGAACTGGCTGTCACGAACACCAAGCCGCGAGGCCTTCTTGAACCATTCCGTTGCCTTGGAGAAGTCCGGCGCATCGACGCCGCCTGCGGCATAGAGCACGGCGAGGTTGTGCATGGCCTTGGCGTTCCCCTGGTCCGCAGCCCGCGTGTACCATTTGCGTGCCATCTCCGCGTCACGGGTGACGCCACGGCCTTTTTCGTACAGGCTTCCGAGCCGGTACTGGGCCGCCGCCAGACCACCTTCCGCGGCCCGGCCATACCATTCTGCGGCCTTGACCTGGTCGGCGAGGACGCCACGTCCTTCGGTGTAGCGTGCGGCGATTTCGAACTGCGCGCGCGGGTTGCCGTTGGCGGCAGCAAGTCGCAGGCTTAGCGGTCCGACCGCGTCTTCGGGCATGGGCGCCGAGAGTCCCAGATCCTTGGCGTCGGAATCCTGCGGACTGCCGATGGTCGCTTGCAGGTCGGGCGACGTCGGTGCGGCGTCGATCCTCGGCCCTTCGAACGCCCGGCTTGCCGCGTCCGGCGCGATGCTCGCGGTCACCGGAACGGCGGGCTGCACGGGTGCAAAACCCGTGGCGGTGGTCGCAGGCGTTGCCTTGAAGCGGCCCGGGGTTGCCAGCGGCGGCTGGAAGGCGACCTGGTCGTCAGGGCGGGATGCGCTCGCGTCCGGCAGGCCGGTTCCGGCCGGTCCCGGCGTGGCCATCGACTGTGGAGATGGCGCCTCGGTCTGGGTGTTCACGGGATCGCGCACCGACTTCGCGGGAGAGGCGGCCACCGGCGTATCCGCTGCGGGAGACGCGGGTTGCGGTGCCGTCACCGTCGAGGCCACGCTTGCCGGTTTGACGAAAAGGGTCGTCACCTGTGCGATGCGTTCGGGAGTCGCCATTTTCAGGGCCCCGATCGCCAGGATGACAGCCGCGGCGGCGAGCACGATCGGGCGCCGGGACCGCAGCGTCCGGCGGAGAATCCCGGCAGGCTTTTCGTCGGCTTCCGAGCCGTGGTCAGTGTCTTCGTCCGCGATCTGCGCGCCGACGCTCTCCGTCTCGATGGCGGCGGATTTCCTGGAGGCGCCGCCCTTGAGGCGTGCCAGAAGACTGCGGCGGCCGCCGCCGGCTGCATCCTCGGGAGCTGCGGCGGAGCCGAGCTTCTCGGCTTCGATCTCGCTCGCGGCGGCCTGGGCCGCGCGGCGGGCGGCCGCGATAAAGTCGGCCTTGCGATCGCGCGGACCGTCCGGAGCATCCGCCGCATGCGCGCGCGGGCCGTCGCGGTCACCATGTTCGCGCAGCAGGGCGGCCAGGTTCGGTTTGCCGCTGCCGGGCTCCAGCGGCAGGTCTGCCGGCAGGTAAGCCTCGTCGTCGGCAGCCGGCGCCCGGTCGCCCGAGAGAGCGGATTCCAGCGCGCTTTCCATCGGCGTCCGGGTCGTGTGGTTGCCACCGCGCCCGCCGTTGCTTCCGCCGCCGGCGAAGGCGTGCGTCGGCATGGCGACGTGAGCTGCGCGCCCACCCTGGGCGGCCATCGCGTACCCGGCCTGATCCTGAACCTCGTCGGCGTCACTCTCGAGCATCGACAAGCGGTCGACAATGGCGTTCAGGGCGGACTGGATTTCGGCAATGCCGGCGTCCTCATCCAGAGACCCGGCGCCGGCGGCCTGCATCAAGCGGCCGAGGTCGTCGCGCAAGGCGTCGATATCGTCGTTTCGCTGTTCCGTCCGGTCAGTCGCCTCATGGTGGCCGGACTGCCGGCCATCGCTCAGCGCGCCACCAATCTGGCCGAGGGCTGCTTCGATTTCACCGAGGCCCGACAGGCGATCTTCGGTCGCGTCAAGTTGGCCTGCAATGACCGCGATCTGTTGCTCAATGCGTGCGAGCGCGGCATCGTCAGGCCCCATCCGGTCGCCGCTTGTCAGCGCGCGCGCCAGTTCCTGTATCTGGGGTTCGAGAATCTCGGCCAGGCGGTCGGGCTGCGTCAGTTCACGGCGAAGTTCGGCCACGTCGCGGCGCAGCGAGGCAATGTCACCGTTCGGGTGTCCCGCCGTCGCATCGCCGTCGAGGCTGCTCACAAGCGCGCCTATCTGCGCCTGCAGATCGTCGTATCGATGGGTATCCGAGACCCGTTCGAGTGCATCATCAATGCGCCGTGCGGCCGCTTCAAGCGCGTCCAGGCCCGGCGGATTGGTGTTGAATGTATCAAGCTTCTCGCTCAACGCGTCGATGCGCGATTCAACAAGCTCGAGAATGGTGTCGTATTTGGTGTCGTCGGAAGGCCGCCGCTCGATGGTGTCGAGCCGTCCGACGATTTCGCTCAGGCGTGCGTCGAAGCGATCGGGCTGCGCGCTGGCGCGTTCTTCCGACAGCATCGTGCAGATGCGTTCAAGGCGATGGTTGAGCCGGTCGAAGGCATCGGTTTCCGGCAGCCGCTGCTCCATGGCGGTGATCCGCTCGCCGACATCGCCGGACTGGGTCACTGCGTGCTCGAGCTCGCCGATCCGCTCGGCAACGCCGCGCAGCCGGTCATCGACGCTGCGCACCACGTCACGCACATCGAGTTCACCAATCATTCGCCGCAGCGCCTGGATCTCGTTTTCCAGATGCACCACGTCCACGCCGCTGCCCTGTTGAGCGGCGTGTTCGATCCGCTCGGAAAGATCGCCGAGGCGCGCTTCCAGCGATTGAAACTCATTCAGTTTCGGCAGGTTCGCCAACGTGCTCTCGATATCGACGAGGCGGTCGTCGAGGCCGTCCAGAATCCGCGGGTCGCCAACGAGCCGCCGCAGTTCGTCGAGCCGTTGCACGATGTGGCCGTAGCCGAGTTCGAGTGTCTTGACGGTTCCATCGATGTTGTTGTCGATCACCGCCTCGCGCAACTGGGTGATTTCCGACCGCAATGCGTCGATCGTCTCGCTGCTGGCGGTTTCCCCGTGAAGACGTTCCACCAGGTCTGCGAGCCGGTTCATGTCGCTGAGGTCGCGCCGACTGGCGCCGCCGCGCTCGTGGCTGGCGATCGCCTGGCGCAGGGTTGCCATTTCGGACCGCAACCC
>JBFHII010000333.1:0-4034 GCA_041596535.1 Breoghania sp.
ATCGGCAAATCCGGGCTCACCGCCCAGTTCCTGCGTGATGCCGACATCCCGCGCCAGCGGCTGGTACGGCTGCATGGCGTGCACGAGGAACGCGATTCAGCATTTGTCGCCGTCTTGCGGCTTGTCACCAACTGGCTGGCCAACGATCCGACCGACGACGACGACCTCATGGCCCACAGGGTGCGCAACTGGTTTGCGGAAAATGGCGTCGTCGATGCCGCGCCCGTCGACGCGATCCTGCGATTGTGGCGCCCGGACCGGTTCACGCGTTCGGAACTGGCCGGCACGGATGAAGCGGTTCGCGAGGGCGTGTTTGCGGCATTCGCGCGGTTCATCGCGGGACGCGCCAAGCCGCTGGCGATCGTGATCGAGGATGCACATTGGGTCGATCCCTCGACGATCGAGCTGATCGAGTCGGTGCTGACCTCGCAGAAGGACGCGCCGATCTTCTTCCTGGCGGTGTCGCGGCCGGGTCCCCGCTTTCCTTGGGACGCGCGTCGGACCGATGACCTGTCTCTCACCGGCCTAAGCCAGGAAGCCTGCGCGGCGGTGATTATGCGCATCGGCGGAGCAAACGTTCTTGAACCCGCTCTGGGGCGGCAGATCTACCAGGTCACCGACGGCGTTCCGCTGTATGTCGAGGAATTGACGCGCGCGCTCATGGAAACCGGCCAGGTCATCGAGAAGCATGGCCGGCTTTTCATGCGTGGCGCGGCGGACGGCTTCATCACCCCGACATCGCTGTTGGATCTTCTGACGGCCCGTCTCGATGCGCTTGGCTCCGCCAAGGAGCTGGCGCAGGTCGCCGCCGTCATCGGCCGCATCGTGCCGCTGGACGATCTCGCAGCCATTTCGATGCTCGACAGACAAACGCTGGAAGCCGCGACCGACCGGCTGATCGCCTCGGGTCACATGCGCGCGGTTCAGGACCGGGGCATGACGGCGCTGGAATTCCGGCATGCGCTGTTTCAGCGTGCGGCCTATGACAGTCTGCTCAAGAGCCAGTTGAAGCCGCTGCACGCGCGCTATTTGACGTGGCTGAAGGACGACCCCGCGCGGCTGATGCACGTGCGGCCGGAGCGCCTGGCCAGCCATTTCGAGGCCGCAGGCGATATCGAGAGTGCCATACAACACCTGCTTGCGGCGGGAACATCGGCGATCCAGGCATCCGCCAACCTGGAGGCCGCGCGGCACCTGCAGCGGGCAGTCGAACTCAACGCCACGGAGGAGCAGACCGACACGGTGAAGAAGCGTGGCCTGCAGCTGCAGGTCATGCTGGCGAGTGCCTTCCTGGCGGCAAAGGGCCCCGGCGCACCGGAGACCAAGGACAGCTACACGGCCGCGGTGACGCTGTCGGAAATCACGCCGGAATCGGAATGGCATTTCCCGGCCTACTGGGGCTGGTGGCGCGTCTCGGACACGTTTGCGCTGATGGCGCAACGAGCCGAGCGCCTCGTCGAGGTATCCGAACGCATGACCGGCGTCGAGTTCAAGCTGCAGGCGCGCCACTGCAAGTGGGCAAACGCCTTTCAAATGGGGGATCTGCACAACTCGATGACCCATGCGCACGATGGTCTCGCGCTCTATGCGGAGGCGGGGCACGACGGGCCTGGCGCGCTTTATGGCGGTCACGACGCCAAGGTCTGCGCGCTCGGCGAAATCGCGCTGTGCCAATGGATGACTGGCAAAGCGGATGCGGCGCGCAAGACGATCGCCGAGACGCTTGAATGGGCGGAAGCGCTGGATCATCCCGGCAGCCTGTTCCATGCGCTCGATATCGCGGCCATGCTGCAATGCCATTTGCGCGACTGTGCCGCCGTAGAAGGTCTCGCCCGGCGGCTGGCGACGCTCGCCGCAACTCATGAGGTCGACGACTATGCCGCCAAGGCGATGATTTACGACGGCTGGCGGCAGCTTGAGCGCGGTGAGCCGCAAGCGGCCATGAAGGCTATCGAGAGCGGTCTGGCAATCATGCGCGATGTCGGGACCCCGGAGGATTTTCCGGTGTTCTTCTGCATGCTGGCCCAATGCCGCCGCGCCCTTGGCGCCCATGAGAACGCACTCGCCGCGCTGGACGAAGGCCGCTCGGTCATCGATCTGCAAGGCGTTACCTACTGGGGGGCCGAACTCGAGCGGCAGGCCGCGGAGACACTGATCCTGAGCAATGGCGATGTGAGTGAAATCACATACTGTCTCGATGAAGCATGCAATATTGCCGCCGCGCAGGGCGCTCACGCCCTGGCGCTGCGCACGGCGATGACGCGGATGCAGTTCCTGCGCGACAGCGACAGCGAGCAACGCCTGCGCGCGATTCTGGACACGGTTGCCGGCGGCGGCGCGACTGCCGACACCCATGATGCCCATGCGTTGCTGAGCGGCAGATCGGAGAAACTCGCATGACACGCTCTTCGTCGCGTCAACCTGCGGACGACGATCAGGCGAAACTCTATATCTCCGGCACGCACCGGGCGCGCCCGCCAGCCGAAACCTTCCGCCGACTTCAACCACTTCTTCCGGTGTTCGGCATCACCCGCGTTTCCAACATCACCGGTCTCGACCACGTCGGCATTCCCGTCTACATGGCCTGCCGTCCCAACTCCCGCTCGCTATCCGTCTTCCAGGGAAAGGGCATCGATGCGGACGCCGCCCGCGTTTCGGCCGTCATGGAGGCGCTCGAGACGCTGCATGCGGAAAGCGTCGACAAGCCGTTGAAGCTCGCGAGCTTTGAGGAATTGCGGTTTTCGCACACGATGATCGATGTTCTGGGCCTGCCATTCGCGCGGCCCGAAGGGCTCAACCCCTACGAACAGATTCTGTGGATCGAAGGCCACTGCCTGTTGAGCGGCATCGACCAGTGGCTGCCGCACGAACTGGTGCACGCCAATTACACGGATCCGCAACCCGCGGGATCCGGTGTCTTTGCCGCGACCACCAACGGGCTTGCCTCGGGCAACACCTGGAACGAGGCCGTGCTGCACGCGATCTACGAGGTCATCGAACGCGATGCCACCACCTTGTGGAAGCTTTCGGCCGATGCCTGGGGCAGTCGCCGCGCCGTTGATCTCGCGTCGGTCGACGATCCCGTCTGCGCCAGGCTCATCGAGCAGTTCGAGCGCGCCGGGCTGGATGTGGCCGTGTGGGACGTTTCCAGCGATGTTGAGGTCGCTGTCTTCTATTGCCTTGTCACCGACCGGGACGCCACGACAGGCGCACCCGAGATGGGGGCCGGCGCGCATCTGTCCGCCAACGTGGCGCTGGCGCGCGCGCTGACGGAAGCCGCCCAGGCCCGCACCACCTACATCGCTGGCTCCCGTGAAGACATCGACGACCATGAATACACCGGCGAGGCGGTGCGGGAGCGCCAGCGCATGGCGCGGTCGGTCATCGACAACCTGAGACCCAAGCGTCGGTTCTCCGACGCGCATAACCTCGTCACAGAACGCTTCGATCAGGATCTCGAAGCGGTGTTGGGCGCGCTGGTGGCCCGTGGCATCAACGATATTGTCGCCGTCGATCTGACCAAACCGACGTTCAACGTGCCCGTTGCCCGTGTGGTGATCCCGGGACTGGAGGGCGCCTTCGACGGCCCGCAGAGCGGCTACGTGCCGGGCTTGCGCGCGACCCGGGTGATGGCGGAGGGCACGACATGAGCGCCTGCGTGTTTCTCGGTCCGACCCTGACGCTACCAGAGGCGCGCCGCCTGACGCCCGACGCCGTTTTTCTACCGCCCGCGCGCAAGGGCGATATCGCCCGGGCGGTCGCCGAACACGCGCCGCGCGTCATCGGGCTCATCGACGGGCACTTCGAGCAGACGCCCGCGATCTGGCACAAGGAAATCCTGTGGGCGCTGGATCAGGGTATCGAGGTCTGGGGGGCCGCGAGCATGGGCGCCTTGCGGGCCTGCGAGCTGCGCCAGTTCGGCATGCGCGGGATCGGCAAGGTCTTCCAGGCCTATGCCGAGAACCGGTTCCCGCCGTTTGCGGGCCCGTTCGAGGATGACGACGAGGTTGCCGTGGTACACGGGCCGGAGGATG
>JBFHII010000334.1:0-4017 GCA_041596535.1 Breoghania sp.
CCGAATTCCGCTCATTGAAGACTACTCCTCGTTGTTCATGCCGATGTTCGGGCACGCGTCCGGCATGGATCGGATCGGACGCGGCCCTGCGGCCGCGGCCCATTGAAGGGCAGACGGCGGCCGCGCGCCTTGATCTGGATCGGTCCCGGCGGTCCGCCGGGACGCGATCCTGCCCCGTGAGGGGCGGCGCAGCTGTCAGTGAAAGCCGGTTCCGTGGCAAGAATTGGATGGCGGGCGCGAAAATCGCGCGGGTGATGATATCCTGCGCCGAACGCGGCCTAAGGAGGGTGGAACGCCATGGCGGTGAAAATCGAAACGCTGACGGAAGCCGAGCGCGCGGAGGCCCTGGCGGCGCTCGATGGATGGTCGATGGCCGAGGGGCGCGACGCCCTCACCAAGACCTTTGCATTCGGGACGTTCAGCGAGGCGTTCGGCTGGATGACGCGGGCGGCGCTGATGGCGGAGAAGCTGAACCACCACCCCGAATGGTTCAATGTCTACAATCGCGTCGACGTCACCCTGTCGACCCACGACGCCGGCGGGCTGACCGCCAGGGACATCCGCCTGGCCAGGGCGATGGACGCCTACGCCGCGTCCTAGCGCCGACCGGGCGCCGCCTCAGGGTGCCTTGTCGATGGTGAAGCGCAGGATATCGCCGCCGTCGGCCGTGACGGTCTCGGTGGCAATCAACGCATGACCATGCTCGGAGCAGAAGTGCGGGATGTCGATGCGCGCCATCGGGTCGGTAACCTCGATGATCACGCGCGCGCCCGGTGCAAGACCCTTCATCGCCTTGGCGGTCTTGAGCACCGGCAGCGGGCAGATCAGTCCGCGCAGGTCCAGCACGGTCGGGTCGGAGGCGGGCGTGTGCATGCGGTGATCCACTCTTGCGGCTCGGACGGACTTGGCCAGGCGAGGCCAGGCGCGGGAATTGTCTCGCCCCGCCTCTCTGCCTATGTCAGCTTGGCAACGATACTGTCAACCGGCCGCTGACGTTCCGAGGAGCCACGATGTCCCATACCGATCCCTTCGACATTCTCGATTTCTGGTGGCGGGCGGGACCTGCCAGGTGGTTCGCGCGCTCCGACGAATTCGATGCGGAGTTGCGGCAACGGTTTCTCAAGAGCCACGAGCAGGCGGCGGCGGGCGCGCTCGACGGCTGGGCGGAGACACCGCACGGCATGCTGGCGTTGCTTCTTCTTCTCGACCAACTGCCACGCAACCTGTTCCGCGAGGATGCCAGGGCCTTTGCCACGGACGCCAAAGCGCTGGAACTGGCGACGTTGGCGCTGGAGCGCGGCTTCCACCGGGCCTTTCCGACGATGGCGCGCAGCTTCTTCTTCTTGCCGTTCGAACACGCCGAGGACATGGCCGCGCAGCAGCGGTCGGTCGACCTGTTTCGCCAGAATGGCGAAGAGCAGGGCTATCTCTACGCCCTGGTACATATGGACGTGATCCGCAGGTTCGGGCGTTTTCCCCATAGAAACAGGGTGTTGGGTCGGAAGACGACGGCCGAAGAACAGGCATTCCTGGAGTCCGGCGGCTTCAGTGCCTGACTCAACGGAATCCCTAGTGTGCACAATTTTTAATCAGGCATGCGCATGCGTTCTGCATAGAATCTGATCAAAACGTAGGCGTTGCCTGTTTTTCGATCAGCGCCCTGCGACAGGTTCGCCTGAACGGTAATTTACACATTTTAAATCAATACCTTGAGGCGGCTTCACGAGCGCGTCATCGGAGGACTTTGGGCGTTTGAATCGCGGTTGGCACGGACCTTGATAGGGAAGGGCAAGTCGCAGCCGGAAATCGGGCCCGCCCGATCCTCCTGCATGCGTCGCGGCTGGGGCGGCGACGTGATCCGGCGGCTCACAAGAAGGATACGGGAACCGAACATGAAAATCGTCATGGCCATTATCAAGCCGTTCAAGCTCGACGAGGTGCGCGACGCCCTCACGGGGATCGGCGTCCAGGGTCTCACCGTTACCGAAGTCAAAGGTTACGGCCGCCAGAAAGGCCACACCGAGATCTACCGGGGCACGGAATACGCCGTCAGCTTCCTTCCGAAATTGAAGATCGAGGTGGCGGTCGCCACCGACACGGTCGACAAGGTCGTGGAAGCCATCAGCGCTGCTGCGAAAACCGGTCAGATCGGCGACGGCAAGATCTTCGTTTACTCGATCGACCAGGTCGTTCGCATCCGCACCGGCGAAACCGACGCCGAAGCGCTCTAAGTGCCAATCGAGGGCTAATTTTATGAAGAAATCTACACTCATTGGCGGTCTTTCCCTGACCGCCCTCGGCGTCATCGCCGCCGCGTCTCCGGCGCTGGCGCAAGATGCCACCACCGCCGAAGCGGTCCCGGTTTCTCCGGAAGCGCAGTATATCTTCAACACGCTGCTGTTCCTGATCGGTGGCTTCCTGGTCATGTGGATGGCGGCAGGCTTCGCCATGCTCGAGGCCGGCCTGGTGCGTTCCAAGAACGTGTCCATGCAGTGCCTGAAGAACATCGCGCTTTATTCCATCGCCGGCCTGATGTTCTGGATCACCGGTTACAACCTCATGTACACCGGCGTCGACGGCGGCTTCATGGGGTCCTTCGGTCCCTATTCCTTCGATGCCGTGGGCGGCAACGCGCTCGACACCGGCTATTCGACGGCGTCCGACTGGTTCTTCCAGATGGTGTTCTGCGCCACCACCGCCTCGATCGTTTCCGGCACGCTTGCCGAGCGCATCAAGCTGTGGCCCTTCCTGGTCTTCACCGTCATCCTGACCGGCTTCATCTATCCGATCACCGGTTCCTGGCAGTGGGGTGCCGGCTGGCTCTCCGAGATGGGCTTCTCCGACTTCGCCGGCTCCACGCTGGTGCACTCGGTCGGTGGTTGGGCGGCTCTCGCCGGTGCCCTGATCCTCGGCGCCCGCAAGGGCAAGTACGGCCCCGGCGGCCAGGTCACCCCGTTCCCGGGCTCGTCCATGCCGCTGGCTACCCTGGGCACGTTCATCCTGTGGCTCGGCTGGTTCGGCTTCAACGGCGCCTCGCAGCTCGCCATGGGCACCATCAATGACGTCACCGACGTCTCCCGCATCTTCGCCAACACCAACATGGCGGCTGCCGCCGGCGTTGTCGTGGCGATGGTCCTGACGCAGATCCTCTACAAGAAGGTCGACGTCACGATGGCCCTGAACGGCGCGCTCGCCGGTCTCGTCTCCATCACCGCCGAGCCGCTGGCTCCCTCCGTCCTGCAGTCGGTCATCATCGGCGGCATCGGCGGCGTGATCGTGGTCTTTGCGGTTCCGATGCTCGACAAGCTGAAGATCGACGATGTCGTCGGCGCCATCCCCGTCCACCTTCTGGCCGGCATCTGGGGCACCTTCATCGTGGCATGGTCCAACGCGGATGCCAGCTACACGGTGCAGCTGACCGGCATCGTTGCCATCGGCGCCTTCACGATGATCGTCTCCGGCATCATCTGGTTCATCCTGAAGGCCACCATGGGCATCCGGGTGAGCGAAGAGGAAGAAGCGCTGGGTCTCGACAAGGTCGAAGTCGGCGTGGAAGCCTACCCCGAGTTCGGACAGGGCAGCCAGCGCGTCTGACCCTTCCAACCTTCCAAGCAGGCCGGTTTCTCCCCCGGCCAACGACTGGCCCGGGCTTGCGCCCGGGCCTTTTCGTTTGCGCCGGGGCCTTTTGGATTGCGGACGAGACGGCGTGCGGCGCCGGCCGTGCACCCGGCGGCGGGCCTCGTGCGGCAAAGCGCCAACGGTGCCGCGCCGTGCAACGATAAAGGGCCGCAGCGGTTTGCCGCTGCGGCCCTTTCGATTCCGATTGTGCGGTCGTGAACTAGCCGACGAAGGCACGCTCGACGACAAATTCGGCCGGCTTGTTGTTGGCGCCCTCCGTGAGGCCGCGCGCCTCGAGGATGGCCTTGGTGTCCTTCAGCATCGCCATGGAGCCGCAGATCATGCCGCGATCGGTCGCCGGATCCAGCGGCGGCAGGCCGAGATGCTCGAACAGCTCGC
>JBFHII010000335.1:0-4013 GCA_041596535.1 Breoghania sp.
GCTTGGGGTCATAGACCGCGCCGCGCCAGCCTTCCCCGGCGGGCTTGAGATCCGACAGGATCCGCAGGCCCAGGATGGCCCGCCGGCGCATCTTCGGATCGCTGTTGTGGATGTCGCGCGCCGTCGTCCGCGTCGTGCCGGCCGGCGGCCGGAAATCGGCGATGTGGCCGCAATAGGCCGGGCCGCACGGCGCGATCGTCACCGTGGCCTTCTCCGGTGTCTGCCAGCTTCCCAGCAGCGCGTCGTGCTGTTCGGCGGTCGCGACGCCGGTGAGCAGCGCGAACGCTCCCAGCCCGGCCGCAAGACAGGCGCGCATGCAAAAAATACGCGCTTTTATAATCGCCTGCGGCTGGCCGTGGTGGGGCCGCATCATGCATGCCCTCCCGTTATCGGTAGCGGTTCCAGGTCTCGCCCTTGCAGATCAGCCCGCCCAGAACGCAGCCTTCGAGCTTCAGCTTGTTGGGCGCGGTCAGCTTCATGACGCCCTTGTAGGTCTTGCCGTCCTCGGCGTTGTAGACTTGCCCCTTCCAGCTGTCGTTGCCATCGGGAACCATGTTGATGACGGTCCGTACGTCCAGCAGTGGCCGGTTGCGCTTCGACGCGTCGGGGTTCTTGTCGTCCTTGCGCGGGGTCTTCAGCCACACCAGTTTGCCGCACAGCGCCTTGCCGCAGGGCGCGATCTGGATGCGTGAGCTGCCGCTCGGACGGGCCCAGACGCCGGTGGCATCCGCGGCGGCTGCCGGCTGCGCTGTTACAAGAAGGGCTGCCGTCAACATCGCCGGTGCAAACAAAACGGCGGCAACTGATAGTCCGTGTCTCACGATCCGCATGATGTTCCCTCCGATTTTCTTGGGTGTTGTTTCCGGTCAGCCTAGCCGGTTTCTTGCCGCTGGCAAGCGTTGTCGTTCCGGGTTCTCTCAGGGGCAAGGGGCAGCCGATTTGGCGGCCTTTACAGGGGAGAGGCCAGGGCATCGTTTATCTACTTGGATCGCGAGGGGGCGTGCATCGAGTCCTATGGTTACGAAAGCGTATTGATTAACTCTTTCTTTTAAGGGCCAATATGTTGAAATTAAACAGATTTTGGAAATTTCTCGGTTAAGGAATTCAAAAGTTTACCGAGTGTTTTTAATTCGTTTTGTTGTTGTTAACCATAAACCTTAATCCTCGGTCAAAGCTCAGGCTGAAATACTCTCTACGTCAAGCGGAGATGCCCGGCGTGCCCAGACAGCATCCGGGCGGAGATCTCCAGAAACCACGGGAGAATGACAATGGCTCGCTTTGAAATGCCCCTTGAAAACATGGCCGGAATGGGGTCGGCCCCTGCCAACGCGGAAATGCTGTTCGAACTCGGCATGACCTATGCCACCGGCCGCGATGTTCCGACGGATCTCGTTTCGGCGCACAAGTGGTTCAATCTCGCGGCGATGAAGGGCAACAGTGATGCTGTGCGCTATCGCAAGGAAATCTCTGCGGAAATGACCAGTGCGGATATCGCCGAAGCGCAGCGCGCGGCGCGTGAATGGCTGACCATGCAGTGATCGGCGTTCCCGCGCTGATCCCTGCGGCCCCCAGGGGCTGCGCCCCCGCGACCATCCGGGTCCCGGGCGCGAAACGCGAACGAACGTCCGGCGGACGACGCTGAGCGCACGCGGCACCGATGCCGCGGCTCGCCGGACGACCTCTCCTGCCGCGCCCCGATCTGCGTGCGCGGTCTTTCAGATCCTGCTTCCGGCTTCAAGCCGTTGGTGGTCCTGCGCGCGAAAGCCGCCGGCCACTTCCCGGATCGTGTTCATCAGCAGCTCCGCAAGCGGCGAGGGCGCAATGTCCGACCGTGTCGTGATGCCGATGGACCCCATCATCACCGATCTGTCGATCGGCAGTTCCACCAGAGTTCCCGCCGCGATGTCCCCGTCGATGGCGCCGCGCGGCACCGCCCAGACGGCGTCGGACGCCAGCGCGTAGGCGCGGCCGAAGGTCACCGAGATGGTTTCCACCAGATCCGCCGGCAGCCGGATGCCGTGGGTGATCAGGAACCGGTCCACCTCCTTGCGGATTACCGTTCCCTGCGGCGGCAGGGATGCCGGGTAGCGTGACAGCGTCGCGGGATCGAACGGCTCGACTCCGCTCAGCGGATGGCCGGCGCGCACCACCAGGGTCATCGGTTCGGAATAGATATGCTCGAAGGCAAGCCCGGTCATCTGGTCCGGCTCCACCTGGCGCGCCACCACCAGTTCGAGGTCCCCGCGCCGCAACTCCTCCAGCAGCGACGCGTTCGATCCGGTGGAGACCCGGACCACGGTTTCCAGCGCGCTCTGCTTGAAAAGGTTCAGTGCCCGCGGCATCAGCCGCGCCGCCACGTTGGGCAGCGCGCCGGCGCTGACGGTATGGCCGCCCCTGGATTGCGCCCGTGAGACGCTGTCGATGCCCTGGTGCAGCGCCATGACGCTGGCCGTCGCGTGCCGCATGAAGATTTCCCCGAACCGCGTCAGTCGCACGCCTTTCCGGGAGCGGTCGAACAGCCGTGCGCCCAGCGCCTCCTCTAGTTCCTTCAGCGTCTTGGACACTGCGGGCTGCGAGACGTGCAGCGTTTCCGCCGCCCGCACGATGGAGCCCTGCCGGGCGATCTCCAGAAAACCCTGCAGGTGTCGGAACTTGATGCGCGGATCAATCATGCCCTGGCCGATGTTTGTGCCCTCAATTCATAATGTAATGGTTATGCAATGTCGGATGAAAGGTTATTTTACATAACCGTTTCGCCGATGCATTTTGGCGCCTCATAATGGAGTTGGTGAAGCCCGGGCATCCGGCCCCCCGCGACAGGCGCCCGGACGTGCGGTTGTCCCCGGCTTCACGACCGATCAACACCCGCGCGTGCGACGTGGCTCGCGGCCGCATGTTGGTTCAGGAGGGAAACGTGACCGACCAGTATCGCCCCAGGGATTGGGACTCGCATCCCCCATATTTGCACGCGGGCTACAAATCGACCGTGCTGCGGTCGCCGACCAAGCCGCTCATTCCGATGAAGCAGGGCCTGTCGGAAATCACCGGTCCCGTATACGGCCACGAATATGTCGGCGCACTGGATTCGGACCTGACCAGGAACGGTGCGACCAACGGCGCACCGCTGGGCGAGCGCATCATCGTCACGGGCCGGGTGCTCGACGAGGACGGCCGGCCGGTGCGCAACACGCTGGTGGAAGTCTGGCAGGCCAATGCCGCCGGCCGCTACATTCACAAGGTGGATCAGCACGATGCGCCGATCGATCCCAATTTCTTCGGCGGCGGGCGCTGCGTCACCGATGACGAGGGCCGTTACACCTTCCGCACCATCAAGCCGGGCGCCTATCCGTGGGGCAACCATTTCAACGCCTGGCGGCCGAACCACATCCACTTCTCGCTGCTCGGTCCCTCGATCGCGACCCGGCTGGTCACCCAGATGTATTTCCCCGGCGACCCGTTGCTCGATCTCGATCCGATCTACCTGGGCACGCCGGAAGGAGCGCGCGAGCGGTTGATCTCGCGGTTCGATATCGGTGTCACCGAGCCGGACTACGCGCTGGGCTACAATTTTGACATCGTGCTGCGCGGCCGCAACGAAACGCCGATGGAGGACTGAGCGATGACGTTGAAACAGACCCCGTCGCAGACGGTGGGACCATACTTCGCCTATGGGCTCACGGCCGAACAATATGGCTACGATTTCACCCAGATCGCCGGCCCGAAACTGGCTGACGAGGACACTGAGGGCGAACGCATCCGGATCGAGGGCCGTGTCCTCGATGGCGAAGGCACGCCGATCAACGATGCGATGGTCGAGATCTGGCAGGCGGACGCGGAAGGCCGTTTCGCGCATCCGGCCGATCCCCGCCGGCCCAATGCGCGTTTCACCGGTTTCGGCCGCTGCGGTACGGGAACCGATGCCCGGAACCTCTTCTTCTTCGACACCATCAAGCCGGGTCCGTCGGCGGACGGGGAGGCGCCGCATCTCACCATGATCGTGCTGGCGCGCGGCA
>JBFHII010000336.1:0-4009 GCA_041596535.1 Breoghania sp.
GAGCAGGTGGATCTCACAGCGCGCGCCGACGATCCGGCGGCCGATCTGCCCTACGGCGCCCAGCGGCGGCTGGAGATCGCCCGGGCGATGTGCTCGGGGCCGGAGTTGCTGTGTCTGGACGAACCCGCCGCGGGCCTCAACCCCAGGGAAAGCCTGCAGCTCAACGAACTGCTGATGTACATCCGCAAGGAGCACGGCACGTCGGTGCTGCTGATCGAGCACGACATGTCCGTTGTGATGGAAATTTCCGACCACGTGGTGGTTCTCGACTATGGCGAGAAGATCTCCGATGGCACTCCGGAAGAGGTGAAGAGCGATCCGCGCGTGATCGCCGCCTATCTGGGCGTTGCTGATGAAGAGGTCGAACTGGTCGAGGAGGAAGTGGGCCTATGAGTGAGATCGTCAACGGCAAGGAGCCGCTGCTCAAGGTTCGCGGCGTGGAGACCTACTACGGCAAGATCATCGCGCTGAAGGGTGTGGATCTCGACGTCCATGAAGGCGAGATCGTCACGCTGATCGGTGCCAACGGCGCCGGCAAGTCGACGCTGATGATGACGATCTGTGGCGATCCGCGAGCGCGCAACGGTGAAATCCACTATGCCGGCGTCGACATCACACAGATGCCGACGCATGAAATCATGCGCATGTCGATCGCCCAGTCTCCGGAAGGCCGGCGGATTTTCTCGCGCATGACCATCGTCGAGAACCTCCAGATGGGGGCCTCGATCACCGACATGTCGCATTATGACGAAGATCTGAAGCGGGTGTTCGAGCTGTTCCCGATCCTGCAGAAACGGCAGGGCCAGCGCGGCGGCACGCTTTCCGGCGGCGAGCAGCAGATGCTGGCGATTGCCCGCGCGCTGATGAGCCGGCCGCGGCTGCTGCTGCTCGACGAGCCGTCTCTCGGTCTCGCGCCGCTGATCGTCAAGCAGATCTTCGAGATTATCCGCGAGCTGAACGAGAACCAGGGGCTGACCGTCTTCCTGGTCGAGCAGAACGCCTATCATGCTCTGAAGCTGGCGCATCGCGGTTATGTGATGGTCAACGGCCTGATCACCATGAGCGGCACCGGCAAGGAGTTGCTGACCCGCGAAGAGGTCCAGGCGGCTTATCTCGAAGGAGGAGCACACTGATGGGTGTGGTGTACGAAACCTCCCTGGGCGCATTCATCCTGCTGACCCTGTGCATCGGCGGCGGAGCCGCCTGGATGACCGGCCGCGGCGCGGCGCTGACATGGCGCCCCCTGTGGGTGCTGGCCTGGTTCACGCTGCTGTTGTCGTTCGCCTTGCGGTTCCTGCATTTCTCGCTGTTCGAGGGCACCTTGTTGTCGGTGCATTACTGGTTCGTCGATCTGGTCGTGCTGTCGTTCATTTCCGCGGCAGGCTGGCGGTATACGCGCACCGTCCAGATGGCGACGCAGTACCGCTGGCTCTACGAAAAGACCGGCCCGTTCAGCTGGCGCGAACGCTAGCGCCGGCGTTTGTGACGGTGTCGCGAGGCAAAGGAATCGACCGGGCCCGAAAGCCCGGCCGGGAGATCCGGAAGTGGAAAAAGCATTGCCATTTCCGGGCGTTGGGGGGCAGAATGCTTCCCAAGACCGGCATCGTTCCGGACGGTCCTGTCCGGATTGATGACAACGGTCGAAACGACAGCAAATGGGTGCTCCGCAAGACGTCAAGCGGGCGCGGGGTGCCTCGACTGGAAAGACCCGCATCCGGTAGGTTCAAAGTCTGCATCACAAACTGGGAGTAGTTTGATGAAAAAGTTTCTTATGGCAGGCGTTGCCATGTCGTTCGGCATGGCCATGTCCTCGGCCGCCTGGGCCGATATCACGATCGCGACCGTCGGTCCGATGACCGGTCAGTACGCGTCGTTTGGCGCGCAGATGAAGGCCGGCGCCGAGCAGGCGATTGCCGACATCAACGCCGCGGGCGGCGTCAACGGCGAACAGCTTGTGCTGGAAGTGGGTGATGACGCCTGCGATCCCAAGCAGGCCGTGGCCGTCGCCAACCAGCTCGTCGGCAAGGGCGTGGTCTTCGTGGCCGGCCACTTCTGCTCGGGCTCCTCGATCCCCGCGTCCGCAGTCTACGCGGAAGAAGGCATCGTCCAGATCTCGCCGGCCTCCACGAACCCGAAGTTCACCGACGAGCGTCCGGGTCCGGGAACCTTCCGCGTTTGCGGTCGTGATGACCAGCAGGGCCAGGTGGCCGGTGCGTTTCTCGCCAAGAACTATGGCGACAAGAACATCGCCGTGGTTCACGACAAGACCGCCTACGGCAAGGGTCTCGCCGACGAGACCAAGAAGTACATGAACGAGGCTGGCAAGCAGGAAGCCCTCTACGAAGCCTATACGGCTGGCGAGAAGGACTACACGGCCCTCGTTTCCAAGCTGAAGTCCGAGAACATCGACGTGCTCTATGTCGGCGGTTATCACACCGAAGCAGGCCTGCTGGCGCGCCAGATGCGCGACCAGGGCATGAAGACCGTGCTGGTGTCCGGCGATGCGCTGGTGACCGACGAGTACTGGGCGATCACCGGTGATGCGGGCGAAGGCACGCTGATGACCTTCTCTCCGGATCCCCGCAAGAACCCGGTCGCGCAGCCGGTCGTGAAGGCGCTGGAAGACGCCGGTAAGACCACCGAAGGCTATGCGCTGTATACCTACGCCGCGATCCAGGCCTGGGCCGACGCAGCGAAGACCGCCGGTTCCACCGACTTTGAGCCGATCGTGAAGGCGCTTGATGACGGTGAGTTCTCGACCGTCCTTGGCGACCTGTCCTTCGACGACAAGGGCGACGTGACCCTGCCGGGCTACGTCTTCTATCAGTGGAAAGACGGCAAGTACGACTACCTGCAGTAGGCATCCGCCACTGCGACATGTGCATACGGAAACCCCCGGCGCGATGCGCCGGGGGTTTTTTGCGTGCTGACGATCAGGCCGCCTTGACCTCGTTGAGGAACCCGTCGACGGCGGCGCGCAGGCGTTGTGCCTGTTCGGAAGCCGAACCCGCCGATTGTTTCACAGCGTCTGCCGCTTGCGTCGTTTCGTTCACAGAGTTCGTGACGTCGGTCATGTTTGTGTTCGCCGTCGCGGTGCCGCTGGATGCTGCCTGGACATTGCGGCTGATTTCCGAGGTCGCGGAGCCTTGTTGCTCCACCGCCGAAGCTATGGCCGTCGCATAGCGATCGACTTCGTCCATTGTCGTCGTGATTTCCTGGATCGCGGCCACTGCTTCCTGGGTGGAGCCTTGAATTGCCGCGATCTGCGTTCCGATTTCCTCCGTCGCCTGCGCCGTCTGGTTGGCGAGCGACTTCACTTCCGATGCGACCACCGCAAATCCCTTGCCGGATTCGCCGGCGCGCGCCGCTTCGATGGTGGCGTTAAGCGCCAGCAGGTTGGTTTGTTCCGCAATTGCCTGGATGAGGGTGATGACCTCGCCGATCTTGCAGGCAGCTTCGGCCAGACGGGCGACCTTGTCATTGGTGGACCGCGCCGTGCCGGATGCACGCGCCACGACTTGGGTCGTTTCACCCACGGTACGGCTGATTTCCATGATCGAGGCGGCGAGTTCCTCCGCCGCAGAGGCAACCGTTTGGACGTTGCTGTTGGCTTCCTCGGATGCATGCGTTGCCGAGCCGGCCTTGGCGCGGGTCGCGTCCGCTATGCCCGAAAGGTTGTCGGCCGTGGCGGTCATTGTCGACATGTTCTGGTCGACCAGACCCAGCAGGTCCGCAGCCGTGCTCCGGAAGCCGTCGATGAGCTCTTCAATCCGTTGCTGGCGGGCCTCACGGCCCTTCTGCTCGGCAGCAGCGGCATCCGCGAGGCGCCCATTTTCGAGTACCCCGTCGCGGAAGCCCGCAATCGCGCGGGTCACGGCGCCGATTTCGTCCTTCCGTTCCGATGCCGCGAATTCTACCGAGGTATCGCCCGATGCGAGCCGCTGTGCATCGTCGACCAAGGCCACCAACGGTTGCGATAGGCCGCGTGCGATCCAGAATGCGCCAGCGA
>JBFHII010000337.1:0-4008 GCA_041596535.1 Breoghania sp.
ACCATCGAGCACAGGCCGATGCCGCGATAGACACCGTTTGCGCGCATCTCCGCCTGCCGGCCGCGCAGCCCGTCGTAGTCCATCACCTCCAGCAGCTTCGACAGCGAACGGTGATGCGACAGATCCGCCAGCTTCATGCCCGAGGCCGAACTGGTGGGATAGGCGTCATCCAGAATGAGATTGCGGCGCCGGAGCTCGACGGGATCCATGCCGGTCTTCGCCGCCATGTCCTCGACCAGCCCCTCCATCACGGCCATGGCGATCGGGTGCCCCACCGCGCGGTACTGGCACATCACGTTCTTGTTCTGGAACACCACCCGGGCGCGCGCCTTGTAGGCGGGAATCCGGTAGGGCGCGCCGGTCAGGTTGAGCACCTGGTTGGCCTCGATTGCCGAGGTGCGCGGATAGACGCTGTAGGGCCCGATGCCGGTGAGATCGTCCATCTCCAGCGCCACCATGCGGCCTTCAGAATCCACCGCCAGCTTCGCCGTCACCCGGTGATCGCGGGCGTGGATGTCGGTGACGAAACTCTCCAGCCGGTCGGCGGTGAATTTCACCGGCCGCTTGAGAACCTTGGATGCAGCAGCAGCCGCGATCTCGTCGCCGTAGGTGTGGATCTTGATGCCGAAGGAGCCGCCCACGTCACCGGCGATGATCCGCACGTTTTCCTCGGGCAGATCCAGATGCTTGGCCAGCACCGCCTGCATCATGTGCGGCGCCTGGCCGGAGTAGCGGAACGTCAGCCGCTGCTCGGAGGGATCGTAGTCAATCAGCGCCGCGCGCGGCTCCAGCGTCACGCCGGTGTGCCGGTTGAAGCGGAAGGTGCGCTCGACCACGCTCACGTCGTCGCGCGCGAAACCCGCCGCCACGTCGCCACTCTCCACCACCCGTTCCCAGGCCAGGTTGTTGCCGAATTCGGCATGGATCACCGGCGTGCCGAGGTCCAGCGCGCGCTCCATGTCGCAGGCCGCGGGCAATTCCTCATAGTCCACGCCCACCAGCGCGCAGGCGTCCTCGGCCACCGCCCGGCTTTCCGCCACCACCATGACCACCGGTTCGCCCTGCCAGCGCACCCTGCCGGTCGCCAGCGGCGACTGCGGTGCCGAGCGAAGCCCCACCATATGGCTGAGCACGCCCACCCACGGCGTGACGATGCCGTCGAGATCCGCGGCGGTGAACACCCGCAGCACGCCATCCATCGCCGCCGCCTCGCTCACATCGATGCCGGTGATGGCGGCATGCGCATGCGGGCTGCGCACGAAGGCCGCATGCACCATGCGCGGCAGGCTGAGGTCGTCCACGTAGCGTCCCCGCCCCTCCAGCAGCCGCTTGGCGTTGGGCCGCGGCACGGTGCTGCCAATGTAGCTGTTGGGCCGGTCGAAGGCGTGCAGGCCCGTCTTTGTCTCGGTGCTCATTGCGCGCCCTCCAGGGCCTGGTCGTGGCTGATCACGTCCTCGATGGCGTCGACAATCGCCTGGTAGCCCGTGCAGCGGCAGTAGTTGCCCGAGATGTGTTCGCGGATCTCGGTGCGCCCGGGCGTGCCGCCCGCCTGCACCAGTTCCAGCGCGCTTGCCAGCATGCCCGGCGTGCAGAAGCCACATTGCAGCGCATTGTGCCGGTGAAACGCCTCCTGCAGGGCCTGCGCCTGCCGGCCCGCCTCTCCGCCTGCCTCCGCCAATCCCTCGACGGTGGTCACCTGGGCGCCGTCGGCCTGCACCGCCAGCATCAGGCAGCCGCGCACGCTGGCGCCGTTCACCATCACGGTGCAGGCGCCGCACACCCCGTGCTCGCAGCCCACGTGGCTTCCGGTAAGACCCAGCTCGCCGCGCAGAAAGTCGACAAGGTTGAGGCGCACGGGAACCGCACGCGAAACCGCCTCGCCGTTCACCGTCATCGTGATTGCCCGTGTCCGGTTCATCATGTCGTTGTCCGGCATCGTCTCAAAGCCCGCTCAAAACGCGTTTCATCAGCACCCCGGCCAGATGACGCTTCATCTGCGGCGAGGCGTTGAGTTCGCCGTGGGTGTCCAGGGTTTCCAGGCTGGCCGCGGCATTGGCAGCCGCCTGCGCATCGCCCGGAGCGAAACCGGTGATCGCGGCTTCGGCCTGTTCCAGCCGCACCGGCCGGTCGGCCAGGCCAAAACCGGCGATCCGCGCGCCGGAGATCACGCCGCCCTCCACCTCGACGGCCATGGCCAGCCCCGCCATGGCGTAATCGCCGTGCCGGCGGGTCAGTTCGTGGAAGGCGAAACGCGCGCCGGGCACGGGCTTGGGCACTTCAAGTGCGACGATCAGCTCCGCCGGTTCCAGCGCCGTGTCGTAGAGGCCGAGAAAGAAATCATCCGCCGCGATCTGCCGCTGCCCGTTGGCACCCGCCACATGCACGGTACCGCCCAGCGCCAGCAGGCAGGCAGGCAGTTCGGCCGCCGGATCGGCCAGCGCGACACTGCCGCCGATGGTGCCGCGGTTGCGGATCGCCGGATGCGCGACGTGCGGCATCGCCAGGGCAATCAGCGGCGCATGCTCGGCCACCAGCGCCGAGGCCATCAGTTCGGCATGCCGGGTCAGGGCCCCGATGCGCAGGCCGCCGGGCGTCTCCTCGATGCCGCAAAGCTCCGTGATGGCATTGAGATCGACCACCAGATCCGGCTCGTTGAAGCGAAAATTCATCACCGGCATCAGGCTCTGTCCGCCGGCCAGCGCCACTGCGTCCACGTCGTCGCGGCTCATCAGCGCCACGGCTTGCGCAATCGTGTCGGGTCGCGCATAAGCGAAATCGGCTGCTTTCATGTTCCCCCCGGGGCCGCCAATTGGGGCGGTGCGTGACCACCATTTGAACGGCGGTTCTTTTCTGTCGACATTATTTATCGAAAGATAAATAGTGGCAAGACCCAATCGGAAGGAATGCGAGATGAGCGACAAGACGCCCGGTTGGGTAGCGCTGGACGCGGTGCTGCGCCCACCCGTGGTCTACCGCAGCATGAAGATCTGCCTGTTCGTCGGGACCATCCTGACCGCCGTCAACCAGGGCGCAGCGATACTCGCCGGCGATATCCCCTGGGCGAAGATCCTGCTGACCTATCTGGTGCCGCTCGTGGTCTCCAGCTATGCCGCGTGGGGCGCCCTGCGCGAAAACGAGCGGATCAAGCAGGCGCTGCTGCACGTACCGCCCGAACCATTGGACCAATGAACCATTGGACGCATGAGCCACAGGACGAATGAACCTCCACGCGTCGGCCGTGCCGGCCGGCGCAGACTCTTCGACTCACCTTGATTGATCCGAAAAACGACAACAACAATCCGATGACCTCACCCTGAGGAGCCGTCGAAGACGGCGTCTCGAAGGGTCGGCGATGCGCAGCGGGCTGCCCGCGCAAACTGCGTCCTGCCCGGCCCGTTTTCGAATTTCATCCACAGCCCTTGCGCAGTCGACGCTTACCGAGCATGCTTGCGGCCAAGTTCCGAGGGGTGTTCCGTTGAACTGAGATGGTCGGTCTTGCGAGGCTGCCGAACCCTTCGAACCTGATCCGGGTCATACCGGCGAAGGGACGGGAACCTGAGCCACTATCCCGGGTCTCCATGGTCTTTGTTTTCAAGGACGGGGAGATCCCATGCTTTGTCTTGCCAGGCGCGCCGCTGCGCGCGCCGCACCGCCTTACCCGAACTTCAGGGTCCCGTGCGTTCGCACGCGGCGTCTCCGGCATCCCGGCCGGAACCGTCGGCGCGCGCATGATCCCGCCATCCGGCCGGCGCCGTCGCGGTGTCCGGCATGATCCCGTCCGGCCGCGATCTGCCGCCCGGCGGCGCCTCCGCGCGCCTGCGTGCGGGCACGGCCGCGGCGATCAACATCGGCGCCAGCGCGGCGGTCTTCGTGGTCCTGTGGGAACTCGCCGTGCGGCTCTTCGCGATGCCCGCCTACATGCTGCCCGGCCCCTTGCGCGTCGCCGAGACGCTGTGGGCGCGGCGTGACTATCTGCTGATGCACGCGGGCGTCACGGCGCTGGAAACC
>JBFHII010000338.1:0-4004 GCA_041596535.1 Breoghania sp.
ACTGGCCACATACTGGCCGGGGTCGACGCCGCGATCGAGCACGATGCCGTTGATCGGAGAAACGATACGGGCCTTTTCCAGATCGGCCTCCGCGATCTGCAGGCTCGCCTTGGCGACATCGATGTCGGCATTGGCGATTTCCACCCCGGCGATGGCGCGAGCATGCTCCGCCTCGGCCGTTTCGAGGGCGCTCTGCGAAGTGACCTTGCGGTCCACCAGCTGGCGAACGCGCGCAATCGCGCTGGATTTCTCCTCCACAGTGGCGCGGGCCTGGCTGAGCGAGGCCTGCTTGGTCAACAGCGTGGCACGGGCATACGCCACCTGCGCCTCCAACTTGTCGGTATCCAGCGCCGCCAGAATCTGGCCGACACGCACCGCGTCGTTGAAATTGACTGCAACGGAGCGGACGATCCCCGACAACTCGCTGGAGATATCGACCTCGTTGGTGGGCTCCACCGTACCTGTCGCGGTCACGGAAACGGTAACATCCCCCCGTGTGACCGGCTCGGTCGTGTAGCGCACGCTGCCGCCGGTCCCAGAAGATGTCCAATACCACGTGGCGCCGGCCGCAAGCGCCGCAAGGACCACCGCCGCGAGAAGGATCCACCGCTTGCGGCCACCGCCGGCCGCCTGTTCAGCCGCCAGGATTGTCTTGATGTCATCGCCCGCAGCGGGCTTATTTTGCATATTCATTCGACGCCGCCTCGCGCGATGGATCCGGCCAAGCGACCACCCTCCGGACGGTCTGAGGACCATCGAAGTCGCTTCGATGCCAAAAGCCTGAGCTGGTCCGGCAACGGTTGGGAGATCCGTGCCGAACAGGTTCGCACAGCGGTACCACGGCACACCGCAGCTTCCGCCATGCGCTCGATCAATACCTGCGCCGGATCGTCAGTAAAAATTACAAATTGTTAAATTTGGTGGCCGCGGTGAAACCCCAGCCGCCCCGGCCACCCGCACGACAGGACACCACGCACAAAATGCGCCGTCCCGATATCCCGGCCATACGGACAATCGAGGCGGTGCGCCCGTCCATCGTGCGAGGAGATTGCGGTCAGGCTCAGGCCTGGCGCTCGGGGACCTGCACGACGAGACCATCGAGTTCGTCGGTTACCTTGATCTGGCAGGACAACCGCGAGGTCGGCTTCACGTCATAGGCGAAGTCGAGCATGTCTTCTTCCATCGGCTCGGGCGATCCAACCTTCTCCGCCCAGGCGTCGTCCACGTAGACATGACACGTTGCGCAGGCGCAGGCGCCGCCGCATTCGGCCTCGATGCCGGGGATCATGTTCTTGATGGCGTTTTCCATGACGGTCGAACCGGCGGAGGCGTCGATATCGGTCCGCTCGGCGCCGTCGGCGCTGACAAATGTGATTTTGGGCATGAAGGTCCGCTGGATTGAAGGTTCGAGCCAAGGAGATGTTCGACCCGAGATAACCCCTCAGCGCGAACAGTCAAGCACGAAGCTGTCCAAGGACCTGTACAGACGCACTACAAAATGACGCACACTGCCGCGAAACACCGCCGCAGATCGCCATTCCCACGCGTCTCCTACTCCAGGAGCGCATTGATATAGGCGTTGGCCTCGTCGATGGCGCCTTCGAGTGCGGCCAGCGGCTCCTTGGCATCGGCGCCTTCGACCGCTTCCGCGCAATCGGCAACCTGCCACGCACCGATCCCGCGGGCCGAGCCCTTGATGGTATGGGCAGCACGCGCGCGTTGTTCGTGATCGGCAGCGCCTTTCATCTTGTCGAGAAACGCGGCCGACTGGCGCACAAACAGCCGCAGAACTTCCTGTTCGAGATCGCGATTGCCCAGCGTGTGACGGGCAAGGTGAACCAGATCCACCGGATGGGCGCCATGCCCACCCGCCGGACCCTGCCCGCCCGGTGCATCACCAACGCGATCACCGCCGGTATCCGGCCTGTCGAATGCTGCCGCCAAAGCCATGCTCGTCTCCGTCGTTGCGTGCCAATCGAACACATCCGCGCGGCGGGGGTCTCCCCGGTCGCGCGTGTCACGATTCGCAGCCACCCCTTGTGCCCTGAACTCCGACTGTGGGCGCCGAAGACAAATGCGGCGTTAAGACTGTTGGCAAAACAGCTGGTATTGCCGCCACGTCCGGAAACAAAGTGAATTATTGGTTAACGGCCATTTACACACCCGGCTGCCCCTGCGGTCGCCGGCCGCCCGAGCTGATGCCGCACGCGCCCCGCAACCGATATCGACCCCACACCATGCGGGCCGGCAGGGAGGTGGAAAGCCGTCACTCCGAAGGCAGCCTGTCGAGCGCGTCATATCCGGCTTGCGTCAATTTGCAGACGACCCAATCAGGCTTAATTGGATTGGAAAACCAAGGCTCTGCCCAACCTTTGGCGATGCAACTTTCAATTGTACGACGCCCGACTTCGCGACCATCGCGATAAAACAGCGGCAGTTTCCCGCCAGGCTGAGTGGCGCCCAGCTGAAGCCACCGGCGTTGCGCCGGAGACGGATCCGCAAGCGTCAGACGGACCTTTTTCGGAGGGGTCCCTGCCGTCGATTTCTGCCGCTTCGTCATGGCTCTGTCCACTCCCGCAGCCGCCTCGCCAAGCCGTCTTTTCTTGTTCATTGCCCCTGATTGTGCCATTACGATAGGAAGCGCGGCAAGACGGGAAGAAGGTCGTTCGGCCACAACGATTTACCCGGCGGACTGAAACCTTATTTCCAAGTGTGGGCACTGAAGCTCCGCAGCGGCCGCGCACGACGCCGCAAGACGACCACATTCAGCAGGTCAATCGGACGGCAACGGCGATTAGTAGAGTTCGGATACGAGGCGACCAATCATGGCGGGCAACTCTCCAAAGGTTAAGGATCCGGCTGAAGCGGCACTCTCGGCAGTCGAAGAGGCGCTGAAGCTCGATTTCGGCGGTCCGGCCGATTCCGACGGCGCCCCTGCTCCGTCTCCCTCGCCCGAAAAGGCATCCACCGCCACGAAATCCGCACCGGCCGGTCCGGCGCCCGCGACACCCCAGGCAGACGCGGCTCCCGAAGCGCAAAGCAGCGAGCAGGACCGCGCCAAGGACCGGCGCACGTCCGCACGCCGCGGCCGCGGCAATCGCCCCAATGCCGCGAATGACGATCGCCGCTCCATCGGCAACCTGATCTACGCCCTGCAGCGCCAGCCGTCTTCGGCGCCGATCTGGATGGCGTTCATGATGAGCGTCGTTTGGCTTGCGATCGGTGGCGGCATCCTGTGGTCCGTCTTCGGTTCCGAAATCCTGACGATCACCACCTTTGATCAGCTGGCGGCCCGCCCCGCGCTCATCGGCGGTGCAAGCGCCGTCATCCTGCCGGTGGCCTTTTTCTGGGTTCTGGCAATCATGATCAGACGCGCGCAGGAAATGCGCATCGTCGCCCGCGGCATGACCGAAGTCGCCCTGCGCCTGGCCGAGCCCGAGGACATCGCCAAGGAATCCGTGCTGAGCGTCGGCCAGGCCATCCGCCGCGAAGTCGCCGCCATGGGCGACGGCATCGAGCGTGCCATGGCACGCGCCAGCGAACTGGAAGTGCTCGTTCACAACGAGGTCTCCTCGCTCGAGCGCTCCTACAACGACAATGAGCTGAAAATCCGAGCGCTGATCGAGGAACTCGTCAGCCAGCGTGAGGCCATCGTCTCCAACGCCGACCGGGTGCGCACCTCGCTGTCGGGCGCGCATGAGACCATCGCCACCCAGCTGACCACCACCGCCGACCAGATCGAGGCCACGGTCAGCAGCGCCACCGGCCGCATCGGCGGCGCGGTTGAGTCCGGCGTGCTGCATTTCTCCACCACCGTGGACCAGCATGTTTCCGAACTGACCTCGAGCGTGGACGGCGCCAGCCAGGCGCTCGTCAACACCCTGACGAGCCGCGGCGAGACCTACGTCGATCAGCTGACGAGCACCAGCACGCAGCTCACCGAAGTCCTGGAGCAGCACGGCGGCGCGTTCAGCGACCAGATTACCACCACGGCGACCAGCCTC
>JBFHII010000339.1:0-3994 GCA_041596535.1 Breoghania sp.
TCGAGCGAGGCCAGCGGCTCGTCCATCAGCAGCACGCGCGGGTCGGCCAGCAGCGCCCGGCCGATGGCCACCCGCTGGCGTTCGCCGCCCGACAGCCGCCCCGGCCGCCGGTCGAGCAACGGCGCGATGGCCAGCAGATCGACCACCTCGCCAAGCGGCCGCGATCCGCGCCGGCGTCCCGCCCAGTGGGCGAAGGTGAGATTCTGGCGCACGGTGAGATGCGGAAACAGCCGGCTTTCCTGAAACACATGGCCCAGGCGCCGCTTGCCGACCGGCACGTTGATGCCGCGGGCGCTGTCGAACAGCACCTGGCCATCAAGCTCGATGCGGCCCTCGTCCGGCGTCACCAGGCCGGCGATCATGTTGACGATCGTGGTCTTGCCGGAACCGGACTGGCCGAACAGCGCGCTGACGGCCGCGTTGGTCTCGAACCGCGCGTCAATATCAAAGCTTCCCAACCGCTTGCGCAGGTCCACCGACAGCATCACTCCCCCCTCAGGCGGTTGGCGAAGCGCCGTGAGACGGCCTCGGACGCCAGGATCGCGGCGAAGGCGATGACGGCGGCGACCAGCGTCAGCCGCAGTGCCGCGAGATCGCCGTCGGGCGTCTGGGTGAAAGTGTAGAGCGCCAGCGACAGGGTGCGGGTCTCGCCCGGAATGTTGGAGACAAACGTGATTGTGGCGCCGAATTCGCCCATCGCCTTGGCAAAGCCGAGAATGGCGGCGGCGAGAATGCCGGGCATGGCCAGCGGCAGGGTGACCACGGCGAAGCTGACGATGCGTGCGGCACCCAGCGTCGAGGCCGCCTCCTCGAGCTTGGGGTCCACCGCCTCGATCGCCAGCCGGATCGGGCGCACCATCAGCGGAAACGCCATGACGCCGGCGGCCAGCGCCGCGCCCGTCCAGCGGAAGGCGAAGGTGACGCCCAGGACATCGTAGAGAAACGCGCCGATGGCACCCTGGCGGCCGAACAGGATCAGCAGCACATAGCCGGTGACCACCGGCGGCATGACGAGCGGCAGATGCACCAGCCCGTTGAGCACCGCGCGGCCGGGGAACCGCCAGCGCGCCAGCGCATAGGCGACGAACACCGCCAGCGGCAGCGCGACGAGCAGCGCCGTGCCGGCGACTTTCAGCGTCAGACCGATGGCCTCGAGTTCCGCCGCGCTCAGCGCACCGCCCGGCATGAAGTCCATGCGGCTAGTCCGCGGGTTTCAGGCCCGCGGCGGCAAAGGCCTCGCGCGCGGCGGGGGAACGGAGAAAGGCGGTGAAATCCACGGCGAAATCCTTGTTCTGCGCGCCTGCCACCGGCGCCGCGGGATAGGCGATCGGCGCGTGGGTGGCCTCATCGAATTCCGCGACCACGGCAACATCGGGCTCGATCGCGGCATCGGACCCGTAGACGACGCCCAGCGGCGCCTCGCCGCGCGCCACCAGCGCCAGCGCCACGCGCACGTTGTCGCCACGCGCCAGGCTTTTCTCGACGTGCGGCCACAGGCCGGTGGCCTCGAGCGCGGAGCGTGCGTAGCGCCCGGCCGGCACGTGGTCGGGATCGCCCAGCGACAGCCTGCCGTCGCCCAGCCGCGCCATCACCGCCTGCGCGCTGGAGAGATCCAGCGGCCCGGCCCGGTCCTTCGGGGCGACCACGACGAGCGTGTTGCCGGCCACAATGGCGCGCCGCGCGGCGTCGATCAATCCGCGTTCCTCAAGATAATCCATCCAGTTCACATTGGCCGACACATAGACATCCGCCGGGGCGCCGGCCTCGATCTGCCGCGCCAGCGCGGAACTGGATGCGAAGGAGAAGACGATGCGAGTCCCCGTCCGCGCCTGGTAGCGCGCGCCGATGTCCTCCATGGCGTTCTTCAGGCTGGCGGCGGCAAACACCACCGGCGCCTCGGCCGCCTGCGCGCCGAGCGTGCCGGCAGCAATCGCCGAGCCCACAAGCACGGCGCGGAGCAGATGTCGGATGGATTTCATGGTGGCTCGACTCGATATGTTCATTCAGACATATCGAACCTATTTTTCCTCCCCCGCATCGTCAAGCGGCGATTTGACCGCGGCCTGGAGCACCGAAAGATCCGCGTCGCCCGCCTCCAGCATCACCGCCTCGATGCGGCGGAACCGCTCCAGGATGTCGAGCCCGAGCGGCGTCAGCCGCGCGCCGCCGCCACCGCCCGCGCCGCCCTTCTCGGTGGTCACCAGCGGTTCGGCGAAATCGCGGTTGAGCGCGCCGACGAGGTTCCAGGCGCGCTTGTAGCTCATGTCGAGGCGGCTGCCGGCGGCGCGGATGGAGCCGGTCTCATTGAGCCCTTCCAGCAGGTCCGCCTTGCCCGGCCCGAAGGCGACGCCCGGCGCCAGCACGATGCGCAGGCGGCATTTGGGAAACGAGGTGTTCATGCAGGCAAAGTGATGGGCACGCAGAGGATGGTCAAGCGGCGCCTCTTGTTTTGGGGAGACCTTCCGGGTCTGCGCGGCGGCACCGCGCGTACGGAATGACTTTGATGGATCCAGCGAACGGTGCCCCCCCGCTCGTCATTGCCCGGCGCCAGCCCGGGCAATCCAATCCCCGGTGCGGGAACGCAAGATGGGGCGGGGACGCGGAGACGTCGCTCCCGCGACAAGTATCCTGTTGTGGCGCGCAGAGTGGATCACCCGGGCTTCGCCGGGTGATGACGCCGGAGGGTGCGGCGCGCCCGCATGAACGCGCGGGCCTAGCGCCGGTCCTCGATGATCATGGCGGCGGCCTTTTCGGCGATCATGATGGTCGGCGAGTTGGTGTTGCCGGAGGTGATCGTCGGCATCACCGAGGCGTCGGCGACGCGCAGGCCGGAAAGCCCGCGCAAGCGGAGCCGGCTGTCGACCACGGCCATCGGGTCGTCGCCCATCTTGCAGGTGCCGACGGGGTGAAAGATCGTCGTGCCGATGTCGCCCGCGGCCTTCGCCAGATCCTCGTCCGACTGCAGCGATGGACCGGGCAGATATTCCTCCGGCGTGTGTTTGGCCATGGCGGGCGCTGCCATGATCCTGCGCGTCAGCCGGATGGAATCGGCGGCCACCCGGCGGTCGCCCGGGGTGGCGAGATAGTTGGGGCGGATTTCGGGATGCGCGGCAGGATCGGGCGAGCCGATGTGCACGCCGCCGCGGCTCTCGGGCCTGAGGTTGCACACGCTGGCGGTGATCGCCGGGAAGCCATGCAGCGGATCGCCGAACTTGTCGAGCGACAGCGGCTGCACGTGATATTCCACGTTGGCGCTTTCCTGGGTCTCGTCGGTTTTCGCGAAGACGCCGAGCTGGCTCGGCGCCATCGACATGGGACCGGAGCGGCTGAGCGCGTATTCCAGCGCGATCCTGGCCTTGCCGAACAGGCTGCCGGCGCGCTGGTTCAGCGTCACGGCGTTTTGCACCTTGAAGATGGTGCGCAGCTGCAGGTGATCCTGCAGGTTCTCGCCGACGCCCGGCAGCGCATGGGTGACGCCAATGCCGTGCCGCTTCAGCCGGTCCGGATCGCCGATGCCGGACAGTTCCAAAAGCTGCGGCGAGCCGATGGCGCCGCCCGAGAGGATCACCTCGCCATCACAGCGCGCCACCGCCGGCTGGCCGCGCAGCGTCAGCGACACCCCGGCCGCACGACCCTCCTCGACGATCAGGCCCTGCGCCTGGGCATGGGTGACGACGCGCAGGTTGGGGCGGTTCCTGGCCGGCTTCAGAAACGCCTTGGCGGTGTTCCAGCGCACGCCGCGGCGCTGGTTGACCTGGAAATAGCTGGAGCCGAAATTGTCGCCGGTGTTGAAATCCTCGGTGCGCGGAATGCCGGTCTGGGCGCAGGCCTCGCGAAACGTGTCGAGCACGTCCCACGACAGCCGCTGCTCCTCGACGCGCCATTCGCCGCCGCGCGCGTGCAGGTCATCGTCCCAGCGGTAGTGATCCTCGGACTTGCGGAAATACGGCAGCACGTCGTCCCAGCTCCAGCCCGCGTTGCCGAGCTGGCGCCA
>JBFHII010000340.1:0-3986 GCA_041596535.1 Breoghania sp.
AGCGCGTTTCTCAACAACACCCCCGTGGTCGTGATGTTCCTGCCGGTGCTGGTGGCGCTGGCGAGCGCGCAGGGAACATCGGCGACCAAGGTGCTGATGCCGCTGTCGTTCATCACGATCCTCGGCGGCATGACAACGCTGATCGGCTCGTCCACCAACCTGCTGGTGGCGGATGTCGCCCGGCGCAGCACCGACGTGACCCTGAACTTCTTCACCTTCACGCCGCTGGGCGCCTCGCTGGCCGCCATCGGCGTCATCTACATCATCTTCATCATGCCGCGGCTGCTGAAGCCGCGCCGCACCATGGCGGACGAGTTGCAGACCGGCGCCGGCGGCAAGCAGTTCATTGCTCAGATCGCCATCGGCTACGACCATCCGCTGGTCGGCACCAAGTCGGTGGCCGGCATGTTTCCCTCGCTGAAGGACATGACGGTCCGGCTGGTGCAGCGCGGCGAGAAGCCGTTCCTGCCGCCGTTCGACAAACTGACGCTGGAGCCCGGCGATACCGTCATCGTCGCCGCGACGCGCTCGGCACTGACGCGGGCCCTGTCCGCGCGCAATGCGATCATCGGATCGGATGGCGGGGAGCAACAGGCCAAGGACGAAAAGCTGCCCTCCGGCGATGGCGGTGCGGCGACGCTGGCAGAGGCCGTGGTCGCGCCCGGCTCGCGGCTGATCGGCCGCACCACGGCGCAGGCGAGCCTGCGGGCCGAGACCGGCTGCGTGGTGCTGGGACTGCAGCGGCGTTCGCGCATGCCGCGCATGGCGATGACCGACATCCGGCTCGAGGCCGGCGACGTGCTGCTGCTGGCGGGCACCCGCGGCGATATCGAATCGCTGCGCGGCAACCATGACGTGCTGCTGCTCGACTGGTCGGCGGCGGAAGTCCCGCAACGCCGGTATGCACCGCGGGCGCTGGCAATCTTCACGCTGGTGGTGCTCTGCGCGGCCACCAACCTGGTGCCGATCTCCACGGCGGCGCTGGCGGGCGCCTTCGCGATGCTGGCGGCGGGCTGCCTGAACGTGCGCCAGGCGCTGCGCGCCATCGACAGCCGCATCTTCATGCTGATCGGCGCCTCGCTGGCGGCCGCCACCGCGCTGGAGGCGACCGGCGGCGCGAAGGCCGTGGCCGACGCGCTGGTCACCGCCATGCAGGGTCAATCGCCGCGAGTGATCCTGTCGGCGCTGTTCCTGCTGATCGCCGTGCTGACCAACGTGCTGTCGAACAACGCCACCGCAGTGCTGTTCACGCCGATCGCCGCGGGCATCGCCGAGCGCACCGGGGTCGATCCCGAAGCCTTCATCGTCTGCCTGATCTTCGCCGCCAACAGCTCGTTCGCGACGCCGATCGGCTATCAGACCAACCTGATCGTCATGGGGCCTGGGCACTACCGCTTCAGCGACTTCCTGCGCGCCGGAACGCCGCTGGTGCTGCTGATGTGGCTCTCTTTCACATTGCTCGCGCCGTGGTATTATTCGTTCTGAGACGAGACCCTGCGTGCGAGAGCGAGTTGATGACACGCGCCGTTACCGACAATCCTCAGTTCTACCTGACCGCGCCCGCGCCCTGCCCCTACCTGGACGGCAAGCATGAGCGCAAGGTGTTCACGCATCTCGTCGGCGAGCACGCCCCGGCGCTGAACGACGTACTGACGCACGGCGGCTTCCGGCGCAGCCAGAACATCGCCTACCGGCCGGCCTGCGAGGACTGTCACGCCTGCACCTCGGTGCGCATCCTGGTGGATCAGTTCGAATGGACGCGATCGTTCCGCCGGGCGCTGAAGCTGGGCCGCATGCTGGTGGCCGAACAACTGCCGGCCGCGCCGTCGGGCGAACAATACGATCTGTTCCGGCTCTATCTCGACGCGCGTCACGCGGCGGGCGGCATGGCCGACATGGGGCTTCTCGACTATGCGCTGATGGTCGAGGACACGCAGGTGAACACCATGGTGGTGGAGTACCGCGAACGACGGGAGGGAGCGGGCCTGAACCGCGAAAGTACCGGCCGGCTCGTTGCGGCTGCGCTGACGGATGTGCTCTCGGACGGGCTGTCGATGGTCTATTCGTTCTTCGATCCCGATTTCACGAAACTGTCGATCGGCACCTTCCTGATCCTCGACCATATCGAGCGCGCCCGCCACATGGGCCTGCCGTATGTCTATCTCGGCTATTGGGTCAACGGGTCGCGCAAGATGGACTACAAGACCCGGTTCCGGCCGCAGGAATATCTCGGCAGCCAGGGCTGGACGCGGTTCGACTGAGACGGCCATACGCTCCCCCGGGCGCCGCACGTCAGAACATCCGGAAGCCCGGAATCCTGATGATGCCCAGGAACACGCCAACGAACAGGCCAAGTCCGAAAAGCCCGACCACCGCGGCCAGCCACCACAGCGCCGGTCCGGACACGACAGCGCCGCCCGACACCGCGCGTCCGCCGACGACCAGCGCCCAAACGGACCAGATGCCAAAGAGTGTTGCGCCAAGTTGCATGGCCGACGCATAGACATCCCAGGGCATTGACGCCAGGGCGACGAAACACAGCACGATCGGCGCATATTTGAGCCAGTAGATCCTGTGGCTGGAGACCGCCTGGGCATCCAGATCCGACCCGGTTGCGGCCAGCGGCAACGCCGCGAGGACGAAGGCGATGATCACGCACGCCAGAGCGGCAAGCGTGCCGAATGCGAGATTGGCGGCCAGCCAATGGGCGGCCTCGAGCCAGCGCTCGCCGAGCCGCTGGGCCGCAACCTGATCGTAGATCCAGACCCGGGCCATATCCGCCAGCCAGCACGCGATGCCCAAGGTCAGCGCCACGGCATAGAAAAGCCCAGATGACACAGTGCTCCAGAATGCCATTCTTCCCCCGCGGATCAGCCCAGGTGCGTGGCGATCCGCGCGAACACCGCCTCGAACATCGCTTGCGTCAGCACGCCGGTGTTGGTGTTGTAGCGCGAGCAGTGATAGCTGTCGAACATCCGGATGCCGTCCAGATCATGCTCCCCGCCGTGGCTGAAGGGATAGGACGCACGCCGGCGCTCGAGCGTCGTCAACAGCGTGTCATGCGCGATGCGGCCGAGCACCAGGATGGCGCGCAGGTTCTGCATGGCATCGATCGTGTTGAGCAGAAACGGCCGGCAGGCCTTGATCTCCGCCCCCACCGGCTTGTTTTGCGGCGGCACGCAGCGCACCGCGTTGGTGATCGCCACGTCGACAAGCTCCAGCCCGTCATCCGGACGCGCCTGAAAGCTGCCGCGCGACAGACCGAAACGGTCCAGCGTCTGGTACAGAAGGTCGCCCGCATAATCGCCGGTAAACGGCCGCCCGGTGCGGTTGGCCCCGCGAAGACCGGGCGCCAGACCGATAATCAGCAGCCTCGCATCCAGCGATCCGAAGGTGTGCACCGGGGCATTGTACCATGACGGTTCGGCGCGCCGATGGTCCTCGCGGAAGGCGACAAGGCGCGGGCACAGCGGGCAATCGCGGTCCGGATCGGTCTGGTTCATCGGGACGGTCTCGAGCATTCGACAGGTACTCATCACACTTGCAATTATCGGAGTGGCACTTATCGGAGTGGCACTCGTCACAAAGGCACTCGTCGGCAATATGACGAAGGCATCGCGTGGGCGCCACTGTGCGGGGAGACGGCGGCGGAAATCAACAGCCCGCTCCACGCCGGAATCAAAAAGGACCCGCCACCGGCGGGTCCCTTGAGTCAGATACCGAGAATCCGCGACGACTAGAGATCGTCTTCGAATTCCTCCTCGCGGACATTGCCGCTGCGCTCGGCGGCGCGCGGGCTGCGCTCGGCCGGATCGCGGCCGACCACGGAGGCCAGCGTGTTCAGATCGATGAAGTGATCGGCCTGACGGCGCAGATCGTCCGCGATCATCGGCGGCGTGGTCTGCAGGGTGGAGACCACGGAGACCTTGCGGCCGCGGCGCTGCAGCGCCTCGACGAGCGACCGGAAGTCACCGTCACCGGAGAAC
>JBFHII010000341.1:0-3981 GCA_041596535.1 Breoghania sp.
CACATCGTGCGGCACGTCGCGCGAAACCACCATCACATTCGCCTGCGCATAGACCGGATCGCGTTCGGCCAGCAGCCTGCGCATCACGCCCTCGGGATCGGGGTTCTGCAACAGCGGTCGTGACGTCCGGCGTTTGACCCGGGCGAAAAGGGTCTCGAGGTCCCCCTTCAGCCACACGGACACGCCCCGCTCGGCGATATTGGCGCGGGTCTGCGCATTCATGAAGGCGCCGCCGCCGGTGGCCAGCACCCCCGGCGGCTGCCCCAGCAGCCGGGCGATCACCCGCTGTTCGCCGGCCCGGAAATAGTCCTCGCCGTGACGCGCAAAGATCTCCGGTACGGTCAGATTGGCGGCCGCCTCGATTTCGTGGTCGGCGTCGACGAACGGAATCTTCAGCCGCGCCGCCAGCTGGCGCCCGACGCTGGTCTTGCCGCACCCCATCATGCCAACCAGCACGATCGAGCGCGCGCCCAGGCTCTCGCGCACCCGGCTCGGATCGCGATCGGCTCTCGCTGGCTGCGCCGCATCGCCGTTGCGGCTTCGGGAAACGTTCACGCGCACACACTCTCCTGAGGCAACTCTGCCGAAGCTCCGTCAAGCTTTGAGCGTATGCGCCGCGTCCCTGTCAAGCTCGGCGGCGCGATGCGGTCTTGTCAGGATCGCGCCGATGGACGAAAAAGACACGCGACAATACTCAGACCGGGGCGGGCGTTCCGGTGCAGCAGACGGAATTCCGAACCGACATGCCGACACTCACGCGATACCTGTTCTTGCTGGTTGTGCTTGGCGGCTGCGGATACGGGGTGCTCTACGCATTGGCGAATTTCGTCGAACCGACGCCGCGCGAGATCACCGTGCGCCTGCCGGTCGATCGCCTGTACCGCTGAAACACCGGGCCGGGGCCATTCCGGGTGGCGCCCCCCCGATATCGCGTTGGCGCAGCAGCGTCGCGCTCCGCATAGGATCTGGCGGGATGCACGCAAACCACCATGCCGAGGCGTTTCTGGAGATGCTCGCGGTGGAGCGCGGCGCGGCGATCAACACGCTCGACAGCTACCGCCGTGACCTCGAGGATTTTGCGAGTTTCACCGCGACCCTCGGCCGTGCGGCGCATGATGCGCAGACCGCCGACATCGCCGGCTACATGCGCGATCTCGCCAAGCGCGGCTTCGCCGCCAGTTCACAGGCCCGGCGGCTGTCGGCGCTACGGCAGTTCTTCAAGTTTCTCTACGGCGAGGGCATCCGCAAGGACGATCCTTCCTCCACCATCGCCGCGCCCAAGGGCCGCCAGTCGCTGCCCGGCGTGCTCACCGAGGCCGAGGTCGACCGGCTGATCGAATCCGCCCGCTTCAATGCATCGATCGAGGGAGAAAGCGCGGCCCGGCGCCTGCGCGCGGCGCGTCTCTACACGATGCTCGAGGTGCTCTACGCCACGGGCTTGCGGGTGTCCGAACTGGTGGCCCTGCCGCTGCGCGCGGCGAACAGCGGCGCCCGCATGCTGATGGTGCGCGGCAAGGGCGGACGCGAGCGCATGGTGCCGTTGTCCGAGCGCGCGCATGAAGCGATGACGCAATACACCGGGCTGCGCCGCGCCGAGTCCGCCTATGCGGACAGTCCCTGGCTGTTTCCCTCGTTCGGCGAGAGCGGCCATTTCAGCCGCCAGGCCTTCGCCCGTGACCTCAAGGCCCTGGCCCGCGATGTCGGCATCCCGCCGGCCAGCGTGTCGCCGCATGTGCTGCGCCACGCATTCGCCAGCCACCTGCTGCAGAACGGCGCCGATCTGCGGATCGTCCAGCAGTTGCTGGGCCATGCCGACATCTCGACGACCCAGATCTATACCCATGTGCTGGACGAACGGCTGAAACACCTGGTTCAGACGCACCATCCGCTTGCCGACAAACGTCCCGCTTCGAAGTCCTAGGCCCGTGTGGCCATCCGTGGAGCCGGCGCAACGCTATCGTAAGCTTTGCGGACGTAAAATCACGCCATGATCCGGGTTCCCCGACCCGGATACTCCGGCACGATCCCGGGTCTTTCCTCCCACGATGGCATCAAGGACTGATTGAGGCATGAGCGAACAAGTTGCGGTGGTTTTCGGCGGCGCTGGATTTATCGGGACGCATCTGTTGCGCTCACTCGTCGCCGGGGGACGCTACGCCTCGGTGATCAGCGCCGACATCAAGGACCCTGCCACCACCGTAGAGGGCGTCGATTATCGCTACTGCGACGTCCGCCTGCCGATCGACGCCGCCGCCATCGGTCGCGCGGACACGGTCTACAACCTCGCCGCCGTGCACACGACGCCCGGCCACGAGGAATGGGAGTACTACTGGACCAACGTGCTTGGCGCGACGCATGTTTGCGACTACGCCCGGGCGGTGGACGCACCGCGCATGGTCTTTACCAGCTCGATCTCCGTCTACGGCGCCTGCGAGACGGCCAAGGACGAAACCTCGGCGCTGGAACCCAACTCCGGCTATGGCCGCTCAAAATTCCAGGCCGAGGAAATCCATCGCGCCTGGCTGCACGCGGGCAGCGGCCGCCGCCTGCGCATTGTCCGGCCGGCCGTGGTCTTCGGTCCCGGCGAGGGCGGCAATTTCACCCGCCTGGCGGGCCTGCTGAAAAAGCGCCGCTTCCTCTATCCCGGCCGCAAGGACACCATCAAGGCCTGCGGCTACGTCGGCGAGCTGGTGCGGATGCTCGACTTCGCGCTCGACCGCGACGAGGCGGAGCTGACCTTCAATTTTGCGTATCCGCAGCGCTACACCACCGAGGACATCTGCGAGGCCTTCCACACGGTTGCCGGCACCCCCAGACCGCTGGGCGTGATGCCGCTGTTCGTGATGCTGATGGGCGGACTGGCCTTCGAGATTCTCGGGCTTGTGGGCTACAAGACCTCCGTCAACCGCGCCCGCGTGCTCAAGCTCGTCAACTCGACCAATATCGAGCCCCGGGTCATGCCGGCGCTCGGCTACACCTACGAGACCGACCTCGAGGAAGCCCTGCGCCGGTGGCAGGCGGCGGATCCGGCGGGCGAATTCGTCTGATCGCGGCCATGCGCCATCGGGACGCGGCATTGAAGATTGGCCTTCGCCCCGCCGGCCATGATATGAGCGTCGCCATTCCCTTCCGGACTCTTCTTGCGAGCGCCCCATGACGCAGTGTCCCTGCCGGTCAGGCGAAACCTTTGATGCCTGTTGCGGTCGATTTCTTTCCCGGGCCGAGCTGCCCGAGACGGCGGAGCAGCTGATGCGGTCGCGCTACACGGCGTTCGTCCGGCGCGACATCGCCTATCTCAAGGAAACGCTCTGGCCGAAATTCCAGAAGAGCCTGGACACCGCGGGGCTTGCGGCCTGGGCGGAGCAGAAGCAGTGGGTCGGGCTGGACATCGTCAAGACCGGCGCCGGCGGCCCGAACGACAAGCTGGGCATGGTGCTGTTCATCGCCCGATCGCTCGAGAACGGCGCAATCCGCGAACACCGCGAGTACAGTCTTTTCCGCAAGAAGAACAAGCGCTGGTACTACGTCGAGGCGCGCGCCGAAGACGACGTTACGGCAGCTCTGTCCCGCCAGCGGAAACAGCCCGAATCCTGATGCGCTCCCCCTCCCCCTGGAGCCGAGACACCCTTGATGCCTCTCGTAAAATTGATAGCAAACCGCCAGCCGGCGACAAAAAATTAAGTGACCGGTGGGACACTGCCCGTCTGTAACCTTGAGACGGAACCAAGACGTGCGCCCATCGACTTCCTCAGACGCCGAAGCCGCCCCTGCCATCGAGATTCCAGGCTTGCTGGGCATGCTGCGGGCGCGCCTGTCCGCGCTGCGCAACGGCACGACCGATGCCGACGGGGCCCAGCGCACGGCCCTGTTCACATTCACGGTACGCATTGTCGGCGCGGCACTGGCCTATCTCTCACAGGTATTTCTCGCCCGCTGGATGGGCGGCCACGAGTACGGCATTTTCGTCGTCGTCTGGACCTG
>JBFHII010000342.1:0-3969 GCA_041596535.1 Breoghania sp.
ACCTGTGCGCCCGCCAGGTGGTGGTCGCGGCGGACCTCGGTGCCCAGGACGTCGCGGAGGCCATCGACGGCTATCCGGTCGCGAAAATCCCACCGCTGCACAAGGTCAAGGGCAGCTATTTCAGCATCGCCGGCCGGGCGCCATTCAACCACCTGATCTATCCCGTGCCGGTGCCCGGCGGGCTCGGCACCCATGCCACGCTGGACCTCGGCGGGCAGGTGAAATTCGGGCCGGACGTGGAGTGGGACGCGGCGCCCGATTACGCGGTCGACCCGGCGCGCGCGGACGGGTTCTACGCGGCGATCCGCAGCTACTATCCCGATCTGGCGGATGGCGCGCTGCAGCCTGACTATGCAGGCGTGCGCCCAAAACTCTCCGGGAAGGGCGAGCCAGCGGTGGATTTTTGCATTCAGGGTCCCAAGGATCATGGTATTGCCGGGCTTGTGGCGCTGTTCGGCATCGAATCGCCGGGGCTCACCTCGTCTCTGGCCATCGCCCGGCACGCGGCCGGATTGCTTGCCTGAGGCCGGGGGCGGTTCCGACGCTTCATGTCCGCCATGATACGGCACGCTTCGCATGCGGGGATTACTTTGAGCTACACCGTCTCCCTTATCGCCGCTGTTGCGACCAACGGCGTCATCGGCCGCGACAACGACATGCCCTGGCGGCTGACGTCCGATCTCAAGCGTTTCAAGGCGCTGACCATGGGCAAGCCGATCGTCATGGGCCGCAAGACGTTCCAGTCCATCGGCAGGGCGCTGCCCGGGCGGCTGAACATCGTCATCACGCGCGATGCGGATTTTTCCGCCGAAGGCGTGACGGTGGTGTCCTCTCTGGAGGCGGCGTTGCGCGTCGCCGGGGAGGCGGCCGGAGATGCCGAAGAATCCGAAATCATGGTTATCGGCGGCGGGGAAATCTATGCCCAGGCCATGGCGCAGGCGCGGACGCTCTATGTGACCGAGGTGCAGGCGTCCCCCGACGGTGATGCGCGGTTTCCCGACATCGACCCCGCTCTGTGGCAGGAGGTCTCCCGCGCGCCGGTGGAGCGCGACCCGCGCGACAGCGCCGCGACCGAGATGGTGATCTACCGCCGCAGGTCCGCCTGAGGCGGATCGTCCATGCTTCCCGTCCACAAGCAAGGCGCCCGCGTGCGCGTTCTGATTTCTGCCAAGGGTTGAATTCCGAACGCGAAAACCCAATTGCGGAAAGGGTGCGTCGTGACGGACCTTGCCGGGCTTGCGAAGGAGGGGCTGACTTGCGCCGGGGCATCGCGTTGATCGCGTGCCGGCGCCATCTCAGGCAATTCGTTGAAAGCGCCCGGTAAGTCGCCTATAACGCGGCACGGGAACAAGCAAGATTGATCGAGGTCCCCGGACCCGATGCGCTGCGGCGCAAGGGGCGGGCGGACCGGCGGAAAAGGATGAATTGATGCCTTGGAGCAACCAAAGCGGCGGCGGCCGGAAGGGTGGCAGTGGCGGCCCTTGGGGAGGAAACGGGGGCGGACAAGGTCCCTGGGGCGGCGGTCCGCAGCGCGGTGGCGGGAGCAACCCGCCGGATCTGGAAGAACTCCTGAGGCGCAGCCAGGACAAGCTCAAGACCGTGCTGCCCGGCGGCGGCGGCAATCTTGGCTTCAAGGGCGTGGTGCTGGCGGTGGTCATCGCCATCGGCGTCTGGCTGGCGACCGGTTTCTACCAGGTCGAGCCGGACGAGCTCGGCGTCGAACTGATTTTCGGCGAGCTGCACGAGCAGACGCAGCCGGGTCTGAACTACAACTGGCCCTATCCGGTCGGCGCGGTCTACACGCCCGGCGTGTTGCAGATCCGAGAAGTCACCGTGGGCCTGCGTGAGGTGGCCAGCGGCCGCTCCATGACCGTCCGCGACGTGGCCGAGGAAAGCCTGATGCTGACGGGCGACGAGAACATCGTCGATGTCGACTTCAAGGTGCAGTGGCGTATTTCCGACGCCGAATCCTACCTGTTCAACGTGCAGAGCCCCGAGGCGACCGTGAAGGCGGTGGCCGAGAGCGCCATGCGCGAGGTTGTCGGCATGTCGCAGATCGACGCGATCCTCACCGAGAACCGTGCACCGATCCAGATTTCGGTGCAGGAACTGATGCAGAAGACGCTCGACGGCTATTCGGCGGGCATCCAGATCACCCAGGTGCAGATGCAGAAGGTTGATCCGCCGCAGCAGGTTATCGATGCCTTCCGCGACGTTCAGGCCGCGCGCGCCGATCAGGAGCGCATCCAGAACGAGGCCCAGACCTACGCCAACCGCATCGTGCCGGAAGCGCGTGGTGAGGCGGCCCAGGTTCTGGAACGCGCCAGTGCGTACCGGGATCAAACCGTTGCCGAGGCGCAGGGTCAGGCCGACCGTTTCATCAAGATCTATGACGAGTACCGCAAGGCGCCTGAGGTGACCCGCCAGCGCATGTACCTGGAGACCATCGAGCGGGTCTTCGGCGGCACCGACAAGATCATCATCGACAACAACGGCGGATCCCAGGGCGTTGTTCCCTATCTCCCGCTGGATCAATTGAAGCGCGGCAGCGCGACTACTGCCGGAGGTGACGCACGATGAAAAACGGTATCCTCGGCGTATTCGCCATCCTCGTCGCGGCTCTCGCCGTGGTCTCCTACTCGTCGCTCTACACCATCTACCCGACCCAGCAGGCGCTGGTCGTGCAGTTCGGTGAAGTGCGCCGGCCGGTGACAGAGCCGGGTCTCTACTTCAAGTGGCCGTTCATCCAGGACGTGATCTTCATCGACAAGCGCATTCTCAATCTCGACATGCCGTCGGTCGAAGCGATCGCCTCGGACAAGAAGCGGCTGGTTGTGGACGCCTTCGCGCGTTACCGCATCCAGGACCCGATCCGCTTCTACCAGACGGTGAACAACGTCTCGCAGGCCGAGGCGCGCCTGTCGACGTTCCTGCAGTCGTCGCTGCGTTCCGAACTGGCGCGGGCCACCTTCACCGACGTGGTGCGTGACAAGCGTGCCGAGTTGATGGAGCAGATCCGCAGCCAGATCGACGGCAGCGCGGCGGCCATCGGCATTGATCTGGTGGACGTGAAGATCCGCCACGCCGACCTGCCCGAAGCCAACAGCCAGGCGATTTTCCGCCGCATGCAGACCGAGCGTCAGCGCGAAGCGACGGAACTCCGTGCCCAGGGTGAAGAGCAGTCGCGTCGCATCAAGTCGCGTGCCGATCGTGATGCGACGGTGCTTGTCGCCGAAGCGCGGCGTGACGCGGAAAAGCTGCGTGGTGACGGTGATGCAGAGCGGAACAATATCTTCGCCGACGCCTACGGGCGGGATCCGGAGTTCTTCTCCTTCTACCGCTCGATGCAGGCCTATGAAACGGGCCTGAAGGCCGGCGACACCAGCCTGGTGATTTCTCCGGATTCGGAATTCTTCCGCTTCTTCAATGATCCGTTGGGCCGGAATTCCGACGGGTCCGCCAATGCTGCGGGTTCCGCTGCTCCGGCTCAATGAACGATCTGCTGACGGCGCTCGGGCTTGTGCTCGCATTGGAGGGAACCCTCTATGCGCTCATGCCCGGCGCCCTGAAGGCCTTCATGCGCCAGGCCCTCGAACTGCCGGATCAGGTGTTGCGCCTGAGCGGTCTCGGTGCCCTGGTCATGGGCGTCGTTCTGGTCTGGCTGGTGCGGGGATGACGATACGGTGCAAACGGACGCAGACGGGCTTTCCCCGGCTGCGTCCGTTTTCGCAATACCCGATGTTGTTCAATGCCTTGCGGTATGGTGACACGCGTCTGACCGGCGGCTTGCCGGTCTGGTAATTCATACAGTCGATTTTCCGCCTCATTTCGGGTTTCATTGGGGGCGGTTATTCTTGCGGGCCGGACGGCTTTCGGTCGGGGCCCGCCCCACCTGATGGAGGAGATCGGCCTATGGCCATCCAATTCCTGAATCCATTCCGAATTTGCCGCACCGCGGTCCTGTCCGCC
>JBFHII010000343.1:0-3966 GCA_041596535.1 Breoghania sp.
GCGGCCTGCATGACGATGAAGATCGGCGAGAACAGCCAGTCGAACTTGCTCGACAGGCCGATCCAGAGACCGAGGCCGATTCCGAGAAACGCGGAGATTCCGACACCGACGATCAGCGGTTGCAGTGTCTCGAGATAGGCGACCCACAAGGTACCGTCGAACGCCATTCTGGCGAGCGCGACCATGGAGTCGATGAAGGTTGGAAAGGCGTAGCTGACCGGAATCCGGCCTGCTATTTCCCATGCGCCAAAGACAAGCACAGCCGACAGGATTTTTAGTAGGAGCGAACGGCTCGGCATCAATTTAATCCTCGATTTGAGCGAATGCGGCCGCCGGATCGTGTACCCGGCGGCCGCGCGACCGGCTTACTTGGTCGCGGCGTCCAGAGGAGCGAGGTACCAGAAGTCTTCGATGTTCAGCTCGTCGGGGTTGCCTTCGAGCTGACCGGCAGCGGCGTACCATTCCAGGTCCGCCTTGGCGGCCTTGCGGCCACCGCCGTTGGGGTCATAGAGACCGCCCTCGACCGCGTTGGTGTAGAACTCGTCGAGGTTGCCGAGGATTTCCGGCGGAAGCTGGCCGATCGGGCCGTCCGGGTTGGTTTCACGGCTGATGATCGTCGGATCTTTCGCCATGTCCTGCCAGGTGCTGACCAGCGCCTTCACGAAGATGTCGACATCCTTCTCGTTGCTCTTGATCCAGTCGAGATTGGCGAACAGCGCCTCGTCGCTGGCATCCACATCGAACATCGGCAGCACGTTGAACTTGTCGCCAGCGAGCTTCATCACCTTGTTCTTGTTGGACAGATCGACGATGGTCGCATCCGTCTGGCCGGCCATCAGGGCGGCCACGCGGTTGGACGAGCCGGGCACGTAGGAACGGTCGCCGAACTTGATGCCCACCTTGTCCTCGATGACGTTGGCAATGGAGTCCGTGCCGCCGCCGCGCGAATGCAGCATGATCGGCTCGCCGTTCAGGTCTTCCAGCGTGCTGTACTTCTTCGACGTGACGGGGAAGAATTTCAGCTTGGAGAGCTGGAACACGATGCGCAGCGGCGCCTTGGAGCGCTGCATGGCCGCGTAAGGCGTGCCGAAGCCGATGTCCATCTGACCGCTGAGCACGGCCTGGATCGCCAGTTCCTCATCCGAGAAGGCGGTCCATTCGTAGTCGAGCCCGGCGGCCTTGGCGCGGTCGAGCGCGACAAAGAAGGCGGCGAGTTCGTCGGACGGCGTTTCCGCCAGCGCGATCTTGATCGTGCCGGCCTGGGCCGCGGAGGCCATCAGGCCGATGGCCAGCGGCACCGCCGCGAGCGTTGCACTGAATTTGCGTAGTAACGTCTTCATTATGTTCCTCCCAAAGAACGGACATAAATGTCCAGGTGATCGCAAAGGGTCGTGGCGACGTCAGTCTGTCCAACCCCCTGGATTTCAGTCCCTGCCGTCAGACCTCCCCGAATAGACGTGCCGAGACAGAGCCGATGTGCTGGCGCATGGCGTCGTAAGCGGCCTTGGAGTCCCGATCCGTGATGGCCGCGACGATGCGCTCATGCTCCAGAAAACTTGAATGCCGTTCGGGCGGCCGCTCGGAACTGCGGATGACGGTGTTCACCGCGACCGCGCGCCGTACGCGATTGAGCTGCTCGAAGAGCGATTGTAGCAGAATATTGTCCGCAGCCTCAGCGACCGCGCAATGAAACAGGTCATCCTGGGTCTCGTAGTCCTCCCAGGTCTGCGCGCGGCGGGCCCTGTCCATGGCCAGCTTCACGCGGATGACCGCTTCCTTGGAGGCGTTGACCGCCGCCTCGCCGGCAATCGCCGGCTCGATGCAGAGACGGGCGCGCATCATGCGCACCGGGGTGATCTGCTGGACGATGCCCGCCAGGTTGCCGAGGGCGTCGCCTTCATTGTCCTGGCCGTGGCCGGCGACGAAGGTCCCCTTGCCGACATGCCGCCAGATGACGCCTTCGCGCTCCAGCGCGTCCAGTGCCTTGCGCAGCGTGCTGCGGCTGATCTGCAGGTGTCCGATGAGCTCGCGCTCCGCCGGAAGCCGGTCGCCGGGTGCGTATGCGCTCTCCTCGATAAACGCACGCATCGCAGCGATGGCATTTTCCCGCTCGGATGATTCCGGTCTCGTCAGCACCAGCGACCCCTTGAAATTGGTAGACCAATATGGACCCAATGGCCCGCATCATGGCAAACCATTCGAGTAATGCAAGAAAAAATCGAAATTTAAAAAATTGGTTGTGATTGGTCGAAAATTGTTTAGCATCCCCGCGAGTGTTTAACACCCATGAGAAAACAGAGGTTCTGCATGTCCGAGTTCGTGATCACACCGCCGGCCACCGTGGCCGTCCCGGTCAAGGGTACCAGCAAGATGTTCCCGGTGCGCCGGGTCTATTGCATCGGCCGCAACTACGCCGCCCATGCCATCGAGATGGGTCACGATCCCAACCGTGAGGATCCGTTCTTCTTCCAGAAGAATCCGAACAACATCGACCTGTCGGGCGAGTTCCCCTATCCGGAACGGACGTCGGATGTTCACTATGAGATCGAGATGATCGTGGTGCTGAAGAGCGGCGGCAGGAACATTCCGGTGGAGAGCGCCCTCGATCACGTCTACGGCTATGCGGTCGGTCTCGACATGACGCGTCGCGATTTGCAGAGCGTGGCCAAGAAGATGGGCCGTCCGTGGGAAATCGGCAAGGCGTTCGAGCACTCCGCGCCGATGGGCCCGATCATCCCGGCTTCCGAGATCGGACATCCGGACCAGGGTCTCGTCCAGCTGAAGGTCAACGGCGAAGTGCAGCAGAAGGGCGACCTGAACCAGCTGATCTGGAAGGTGCCGGAAATGATTTCCTACCTGTCGGACTACTTCGAACTGGCGCCGGGCGATGTGATCATGTCGGGCACGCCGTCGGGCGTCGGCCCGATCGTCAAGGGCGACGTCATGGAATGCCATGTCGAGGGCGTCGACGATCTGACCGTCAAGGTGGTCTGAGGCGACTCACGCCCAATCAATGAAAGCGCCCTGTCCGGATGGCGATCCGGGCAGGGCGTTTTCGTATTCATCGAAAATTGGTTGCGAACCAATCCTGGCGCCGTCCAAGGCGTTGCCCGCCGGCAGGATTGTTCGGCGAACGGGCCCGGGTCACGGAGCCGACTGGCGCGTCGGATCCTCGCTCACCTGCACGAGCTGCTTGCCGAAATTGCCGCCCTTGAGCATGGCGAGAAAGGCTTCCGGGGCGTTTTCCAGTCCCTGGGCGATGCTCTCGCGGTACGTGAGGCGGCCGTCGCGGATGTGGCCGGAGACCTCCTCGACGAAGGCGGGGAAGCGGTCGTAGTGATCGAAGATGATGAAACCGCGCACGGCCAGCCGCTGCACCAGGATGGTGCGCCACATTTTCGGCAGGCGGTCGGGGCCGTCCATCGGACCGCTGTTGTCGTACCAGGCGATCATGCCGCACAGCGGAATCCGGCCCCAGACGTTCATCAGCGGCATGACGGCTTCCAGCGTCGCGCCGCCGACATTCTCGTAGTAGACGTCGACGCCCTTCGGGCAGGCTTCCTTGAGACGTTTTGCGAGATCCGGATCGCGATGGTCGATGCAGGCATCGAAGCCCAGCTCCTCCACCGCATAGGCGCATTTCTCGGCGCCGCCCGCGACGCCGACGACCCGCATTCCGTAAATCTTGCCGAGCTGTCCGACCACCGAGCCGACCGCGCCGGTGGCCGCGCCCACGACGAGCGTTTCGCCCGCCTTGGGGCGGCCATGATCGTTGAGACCGACGAAAGCGGTCAGGCCCGGCATGCCGAGCACGCCCACGGCGGTGGAGATCGGCGCCTGCGCGGGATCGAGTTTGCGCACCATGGTGCCGTCGGAGATCGCGTGGCTGGCCCAGCCGAACATGCCGCTGACGAATGCGCCGACAGCGAAATCGGGATGATTCGAGGCGATCACCTCGCCCACCGC
>JBFHII010000344.1:0-3959 GCA_041596535.1 Breoghania sp.
AGGCGTCTGGGGCGGGCCGCCGCGGGGTGGCGCGCCCCGGTCCGCTCACTCAGGCTGCTGGAAGATCAGCGCCGAGCCGAAATTCGCCGAGGCGGGCACGATGACCATGCCGCTCTTGTGGATCGCGGGAATCTCCCGTTCAGCCACGATACGGGTGATCTTCGCGATGTCGTCGACAAACACCTTCCCTGCCACCAGGCGCGGCGTCACCAGCGTGTCCAGCGGAAACGCGTCGCCGTAAAACGCCTTGAAACCGGTGGGGCTGAGCACGTCGATGGAGCCGCCGTTCGCGAGCGCGCATTCCATGCCGAAGCTCGTCAGGCCGAGTTCGCGCTGGCCGGAGAACCCTTCAATGAATTCGTAGAAGTCCGAGGGCTCCTCGGCCACGATGATCGCCGCAGCCAGCTTCTGCGCGCCGTTGGCGTGCTGCTGGTACTCGGAGCGCCAGAAATTCTCCGGGAATCGGTTGCGGCAGGTAAAGAAGCCGGCGTGCGGCATGCCGGGATCGGTGGTGATGGTGAGGTCGAAGGCGACGGTGCGGCTGCTGCCGTCCGGTTGCCCGGCGGCACGCTCGAAGGAGAACGGCGCATAGACCGTCATGCCGCGGTCGAGGAACCCCTGCCGGTCGGCCTCCGGGTCGGAGCTGTCCAGCACCAGCATCGAAATGCCTTCATGACGGGCAAGATAGTCGCGATTGAAGGCGCCGAAGGAAAACGCGTCGACATCGGCCTGTTCGATGCTGTCGGGATCGACCACCGCGAGGATCTCGAGGAATGCGCCGTCAAGCTGCACCAGCTGATTGCTGGTACCCCAGGAATGAAAGGCCCTGGGCGTGAGCGTGAAGCCGAGCGCGGCATAGGCCCCGGCCACGGCGTCAAGATCGCGCGCCGCGATTACGAGATGATCGAGTTGTCGCATGGTTGCCCCCGCCGCACCGCTTGGGCGGCTCATAATCACACTACTATTCGGAATAGCGGACGTCGCCGAGCCAGCCGCCTTCGCGCAGCACCGGCTTCAGCGTGCCCATGATCACGCCGACCCAGCCGAAGCCTTCCTCGGAGGTCTCGCTGGCCAGCGCCTCGTTGTAGAGAAGCGGCATCCAGGCAACGAGATCGCCGCCCTTCAGCGACGGACCGTTCTGGCCGACGGTGCGGGCCATGACGACGAAGCCGCCCTCGGCACTGGGAATCCGCAGTACCGCGGTCTGGGTACCATCATCGTTGAGCTTGACGGACGTCTTGACCCCGAACTGCTCCTTGGCGTCGATCACCAGCGCCGGCAGCGGCTTTTTCGCCTCCACCGAGCAGTCCATGCACTGGCACGTGTACTCGAAGGCCGACGCGCCGTCGGTGAATTCCAGATCCGTGCTGTCTTCGCTCATCGGCCCGCCATCTCACGCTCGATTCAGGGCATCGGGTGTCGTTGCCACCGCGCCCGGCAACCCAGCATTATCAGACCAGGCGGCTCTGCTCCACCGCCGCGCGCACGAAAGATGCAAACAGCGGATGCGGCTCGAACGGCCGCGATTTCAGCTCCGGATGATACTGCACGCCGATGAACCAGGGGTGATCCTCCAGTTCCACCGTCTCCGGCAGCACGCCGTCGGGCGACGTTCCGGCGAACTTCAGCCCGACCGCCTCGAGGGTCTCGCGATAGGCCATGTTCACCTCGTAGCGGTGGCGATGGCGCTCGCTGATCTCCTCGGAGCCGTAGATCTCGGCAATCTTGCTGCCCGCCTGAAGCTGCGCGGGAAAGGCGCCCAGGCGCATCGTGCCGCCCATGTCGCCTTCCGCGGCACGGCGTTCGAGCGCATTGCCCTTCAGCCATTCCGTCATCAGGCCGACGACCGGTTCGCTGGTGGGGCCAAATTCGGTGGAGCTGGCCTGGGCAATGCCGGCGAGATTGCGCGCCGCCTCGACCACCGCCATCTGCATGCCGAAACAGATGCCGAAATACGGCACCTTGCGTTCGCGGGCAAAGGTGACGGCGGCGATCTTGCCTTCCGCGCCGCGCTCGCCGAAGCCGCCGGGCACCAGAATGCCGTTGACCTCACCAAGCCAGGGCGCCGGGTCCTCCTTTTCGAAGACCTCGGCTTCCAGCCACTCCAGATTGACCTTCACGTTGTTGGCGATGCCGCCATGAACAAGCGACTCGATCAGCGACTTGTAGGCGTCCTTGAGCTCGACGTACTTGCCGACGATGGCGATCGTCACCTCGCCCTCGGGATTGGCGATCGTGTTGGAGATCTTTTCCCAGCGCGACAGGTCCGGCGCCGGCGCACCGGTGATGCCGAAGGCGTTGAGAACCTCGTCGTCCAGCCCTTCGTTGTGATAGACGACCGGCACGTCGTAGATCGACTTGACGTCAAGCGCCGGGATCACGGCGCCTTCGCGCACGTTGCAGAACAGCGACAGCTTGCGGCGCTCGGCGTCCGGAATCGGCCGGTCGCAACGCACCATCAGGATGTCGGGCTGGATGCCGATGGAGCGCAGCTCCTTGACCGAGTGCTGGGTCGGCTTGGTCTTCAGCTCGCCGGCGCTCGGGATGAACGGCATCAGGGTCAGGTGGATATAGACCACCTCGCCGCGCGGCAGTTCGTTGCCCAGCTGGCGGATCGCCTCGAAGAACGGCAGCCCCTCGATGTCGCCCACGGTGCCGCCGATCTCGCACAGCACGAAATCGACCTCGTCGTTGCCGTCGAGCACGAAGGCCTTGATGGCGTCGGTGACGTGCGGGATCACCTGCACGGTGCCGCCGAGAAAGTCGCCGCGGCGCTCCTTGGCGATGATGTCGGAATAGATGCGGCCGGAGGTCACATTGTCGCGCTTGTTGGCCGGGCGGCCGGTGAAACGCTCATAGTGGCCGAGATCGAGATCGGTCTCCGCGCCGTCGTCCGTCACGTAGCACTCGCCGTGCTGCATGGGGCTCATGGTGCCCGGATCGACGTTGAGATAGGGGTCCAGCTTGCGCAAGCGGACCTTGTAGCCCCGCGCCTGGAGACAGGCACCAAGGGCCGCAGACGCAAGCCCCTTGCCAAGTGACGACACCACGCCGCCGGTGATGAAAATATACCGCGCCATGGACCCAAACCATAACGTTACGAGCGGCGATTCGGCCACTCAATTGTTGACGGAAAATGCACAAACGAACGCCCTGTACACACGTACAGGGCGTATCGCATCGCAACGATGATCAAAACCGCAGAATTACTGCGATGTCGGAACCTGCGGCCCGGTGGGCGCCGGCGTGCTCTGCTGCTTGAGCGCGTCCAGAATGCCGGTGCCTTCGCCCTGCGCGGCCGGAACCGAGTCGAGGATCGACGACGGCGTGTCGGAATTGCGCGCAATCACCGTCAGCACGAGCGAGGTGGCGAAGAACGCCACCGCGAGAATCGTGGTCGCCCGCGTCAGCATGTTCGCCGTCCCGCGGCTGGACATCATGCCGCCGCCGCCGCCACCGCCAATGCCGAGCGCGCCGCCTTCGGAGCGCTGCAGCAGGACGACGAGCACGAGCGTGATTACGACCATCAAATGAATGACGATGATGACAGTTTCCATCGGTCAGCCAGCTACCTTTGTACAAGTTGGGCGGGTTCTACACGATCCATGCCGCGCTTACCACCCTTCGATATAAGAAGCGGGCAACTTTGCCGCCAGCCCCGCGGGCGCATTTGCCAGCAGGCTCCGGTTGCCTATCGGTAGGCCGCGACGATTCCAAGGAAATCAGCGGCTTTCAGCGATGCGCCGCCGACCAGCGCGCCGTTGACGTTGTCCACCGCCATCAGCTCCGCCGCATTGCCCGGCTTGACCGATCCGCCATACAGCAGCCGCATCCGCGCGCCCTCGTCGCCGAACCGCGTTTCCAGCGTGTCGCGGATAAAGCCATGCACCGTGGCCACGTCCGCCGCCGTCGGCGTCAGGCCGGTGCCGATCGCCCACACGGGCTCATAGGCGATGATC
>JBFHII010000345.1:0-3953 GCA_041596535.1 Breoghania sp.
CGCTCGACTGGTCGGCTTCCGTCGGTGGCCTTTCGGGCCTGATGGCGCGCGCCGACGCCAACGCCAAGGTGATCGCCGACTGGGTGGCCGCCACCCCGTGGGTCGATTTCCTGGCCACCGATCCGGCGACGCGCTCCAACACCTCCGTGTGCCTGAAGATTGTCGACCCGGACGTCTGCGCGCTCGACGATGCGGCCCAGGCGGCATTCGCCAAGGCCATGGCCGCGACGCTCGACGCGGAAGGCGTGGCGTATGACATCGGCGCCTATCGCGATGCCCCGTCCGGTTTCCGCATCTGGTGCGGCGCCACCGTCGAGGTCTCCGACGTCGCGGCCCTGACGCCGTGGCTCGACTGGGCCTTTGCCGCGCAGAAGGCGGCGCTTTCCGAAGCGGCCTGAGCGAACCCGCACAGCAGACGAGCGGCTCGAGCCCCCACACCGGTTCTCTCCCCTCACGGGGAGGGGGCTGCGGGGCTTTCCGGCGCCCTGCGGCAAAGCGGGCGCGCGCCGTCAGCAGCCGTCATCGCGAAACAATTTCATTTTCAGGAACACACCTATGGCTCCCAAGGTACTGATTTCCGACAAGCTATCCCCGGCCGCCGTGCAGATCTTCCGCGATCGCGGGCTGGAGGTCGATTTCCAGCCCGATCTGGGCAAGGACAAGGACAGGCTGCTCGAAGTGATTGGCCAGTATGACGGTCTGGCGATCCGCTCGGCCACCAAGGTGACCGAGAAGATCATCAAGGCGGCCACCAACCTGAAGGTCATCGGCCGCGCCGGCATCGGTGTCGACAACGTTGATATTCCCGAGGCCACGGGCCGGGGTATCATCGTCATGAACACGCCGTTCGGGAACGCCATCACGACGGCCGAGCACGCGATTGCCATGATGTTTGCCGCCGCCCGCCAGATCCCCGCCGCCGACGCCTCCACCCAGGCCGGCAAGTGGGAAAAGTCGCGCTTCATGGGCGTGGAGATCACGGCCAAGACGCTGGGCCTGATCGGCTGCGGCAACATCGGCTCGATCGTCGCCGAGCGCGCGCTGGGGCTGAAGATGAAGGTGGTTGCCTTCGATCCGTTCCTGTCCGCGGAGCGGGCGCGGGACCTGGGCGTGGAGAAGGTGGAACTCGACGAGCTGCTGCGCCGCGCCGACTTCGTCACGCTGCACACGCCGCTGACCGACAAGACGCGCAACATCATCTCCGCCGATGCCATCGCCAAGATGAAGGACGGCGTGATCGTGGTGAACTGCGCGCGCGGCGGACTGGTTGACGAACAGGCCATGCGCGATGCGCTTGACAGCGGCAAGGTCGCGGGCGCGGCATTCGACGTCTTTGTCGACGAGCCGGCCCGTGAGAACGTGCTGTTCGGCGCCCCGAACATGGTGTGCACCCCGCACCTGGGCGCTGCCACGGCAGAGGCGCAGGAGAACGTGGCGCTGCAGGTGGCCGAGCAGATGGCCGATTACCTGATCAACGGCGCGGTTACCAACGCCATCAACATGCCGTCGATCTCGGCGGACGAGGCACCGAAGCTGACACCGTTTGTCAAGCTGGCCGAACAGCTGGGCTCGTTTGCGGGGCAACTGACCGAGACCGGCATCCAGCGCATCCGCATCGAATACGAGGGTGCGGTGGCGGACATGAACACCCGCGCGCTGACCGCCGCCGCGCTCACCGGCGTGCTGACGCCGCTGCTGCAGGCCGTCAACATGGTCTCGGCTCCCGCGCTGGCGAAGGATCGCGACATCCATGTCGAGGAGGTCCGCCGCGAGCAGATGGGCGCCTACGAGACCTACATCCGCCTGACGGTGGTCACCGAGCGCCAGGAACGCTCGGTCGCGGGCACGGTGTTCGCCGACGGCAAGCCGCGCATCATCCAGGTGAAGGGCATCAACATGGAGGCCGAACTGGGCGCCCACATGCTCTACATCACCAACGAGGACAAGCCGGGCTTCATCGGCCAGTTCGGCTCGTTGCTGGGCGAGGCGGGGGTCAACATCGCGACGTTCAACCTCGGCCGCACGGCGGAAGGCGGCGACGCGATCGCGCTGATCGAGGTGGACGGGCCGGTGAACGGCGACGTGCTCGACAGGATCACCGCGCTGCCACTGGTCAAGCAGGCCAAGGCCCTGGCATTCTAGCGCATCCGACCACACGACGTGAAAAGGCGGTCCCGCGGGGCCGCCTTTTTTGTTGTGCTTGCGCGACGCCGCATGAAATCTGATCGAACTGTGCAGACAATTTTCAGGCTTTTTGAAAGAGTTTGAATGAAAGTTGACTGTCTTTTGAATCGTTTTTGAAGTGGATTCGTAGTGGCGCTCAGGCCGCGCGGCGGCGTCGCAGACGCTTGAGAAAGAGTTCCAGAAGGCGCCCGTCAATCGCTGCCAGCGCCACCGCGATGAGCACCACGCCGAGCCAGTGGCGCGGCTCCAGGACCTCACCGAGAAACGTCGCACCGAGCACGATCGCGCTGACCGGCACCAGGAAGGTGACCAGCGCCACATTGGTCGGGCCGGCCTGGGCGAGAATGCGAAAATAGAGAATGTAGGCAAACGCGGTGGAGACCAGCGCCAGCGCCAGCACCGATCCCGCGACCACGGCGGAGGGCGGAACGAGGGTGGCGGCACTCCCGGTGACCAGCACCAGCGGCAGCATCAGCATGGATGAGCCGGTGAGCTGGCCGGTGGCGGTCACCAGCGCCGGCTGGCCGGCGAAGCGGCGGCCGTAGATCGCCGCGCAGGCATAGGAGACGGTGGCGGCGAGACAGGCGAGCTGAGCGACGACATTTCCGGTGACGCCATCCAGCGCTTCGGACCCGATCATCACCGCGACACCGCACAGCCCGACGAGCACGCCGGCGAGCTTTTGCGGCGTCGCCCGGTCGGTGTCGGTGAGCAGGTGGGCGATGATCACCGTGGAGATCGGCGTGACCGCGTTGAGCACCGCCGCCAGTCCCGAGGCGATGTGGATCTGGCCCCAGGCGAGCAGCGTGAAGGGCACCGCGTTGTTGAGCAGGCCCATGACCAGATAGGGGCCAAGCGCCGCCGCGGTCCAGGGAAAGGCGATGCGGCGCAGGCGCAGCACCAGGTGCAGGGCAACCGCGGCAATCGCCACGCGTGCCAGGGTCAGCGTCAGCGCCGGAATTTCCGCCACCGCGATCCTGGTGAAGAAGAACGACCCGCCCCAGAGCACCGAGAGCAGGAGCAGCAGCGCCCAGCTTGCCGGGGTCATGCGCGGTGCGGTCATCGGATGTCTCATCGTCGGTTGCCACCGGGTTTAGGGTCATCCCGACCCTGTTCACAGGCACCGACCTAGCGCGCCCGGGGATGGCGCGACACCCGTTTTGCGACGTGGCGTCTCAACGCGCGGCGCGCTGGGCCAGGGCGATGCCGGCGAGGATCAGGGCGTAGCCGGCGGCGTGGAAGAGCTGGAAACGCTCGCCGAGGAACAGAATCGCCAGGATCGAGCCGAACAGCGGCACCAGATGGAAGAACGGGCCGGCGCGGTTGGGGCCGATCAGCTCGATGCCGCGATTGAAGCCGATGTAGGCGATGATGGAGGCGAAGATCACGACATAGGCCAGCGTCGCCACCGTCGGAACGTCGAAGGTCATCAGATAGCCCGTGGAGATCTCCCAAAGTGTCGCGGGCAGCAGCATCAGCGCCCCCAGGCCCATGGTGATGGTGATCAGCGTCATCGGGTGGAGCGGCGGTTTCTTCTTCAACAGCGCCGCATAGAACGAATAGCACGCCATGGCGCCGATCATCAGCAGGTCACCGCGGTTGACGTTCAGATGCGCCAGCACGGATGCGTCACCGCGGCAGATGATGGTGAGCACGCCCGCCGTCGACAGCAGGATGCCGGCGATCTGGCCGCCGGTCAGCCGGTCGCGGAACAGCACCAGCGACCACAGCGCGATCCACAGCGGAGCGGAGGACTGCATCAGCGAACC
>JBFHII010000346.1:0-3945 GCA_041596535.1 Breoghania sp.
CGTGCAACCGTTGCAAACGCTCGATTACGGTGGATTTCCGAACCGAGGACGGGCAGGCGCTGGTGCGCGAACTGGTGCGGGGCGCGGATGTGCTGGTGGAAAATTTCAAGGTTGGCGGGCTTGAAAAATACGGCCTCGACTATGCCAGCCTGAGCGCGATCAACCCGCGCCTGGTCTATTGCTCGATCACCGGTTTCGGCCAGCAGGGGCCCTATGCGCACCGGGCGGGCTACGACTTCATCGTCCAGGGCATGAGCGGGCTGATGGATGTGACCGGCGCGCCGGACGGAGAACCGCAGAAGGTGGGTGTGGCCGTGGCCGATATCGTCACCGGGCTGTACGGCACCATCGGCATTCTGGCGGCGTTGCGCGAACGCGACACGAGCGGACAGGGCCAGCACGTGGACATGGCGCTGCTCGACAGCGTCACGGCGCTGATGGCCAACCAGGCGATGAACTATCTCGCCACCGGCACGTCGCCGAGGCGGCTGGGCAACGCGCATCCCAACATCGTGCCCTACCAGGTGTTTCCCAGCTCGGACGGGCATCTGATCGTCGCGGTCGGCAATGACGCCCAGTTCAAGCGGTTCTGCGAGGCGCTGGGGCGTCCCGACCTGGCGGCGTTGCCGGAATTCGCCACCAACGCGGCCCGGGTGGCAAACCGCGACACGCTGATCGCGCTGCTGACGCCGCTGACAGGCGCGCTGACTCGCGATGGCCTGCTTGCAAAGCTCGAGGCTGTCGGTGTGCCGGGCGGACCGATCAACACGATGGCTGACGTCTTCGCCGATCCCCAGGTGATCCATCGCGGGCTGAGGCTGGAGCTGGCCAGCAACACGGCGACGGGGGGAAGCGTGCCGGGCGTGCGCAATCCGATCCGCTTCTCGCGCTCGCCGATGAGCATCGACCGCGCCTCGCCGGGGCTGGGCGAGCACAGTGCCGAGATCCTCGAGGAAATCGGCTGGCCGGCGCGGTGACGGCGGCTTGACAGTCGGGGGCGTGCCGGACGGCGCGCGTGTTCTGCGACAGGACGTCCCGGCGTCGTTGTTGCCGCGTCACAGATCCCCCATATTCCTCGCCATGATTGTGGCTTCGGCTGCAGAATTCAGGAACGGGAGGTTGCCATGGCTCGGATAATGTCTCGGCTCATCCTGGCCGGTCTTGCCATCGTGCCGCTTGCGGCGGCGCCGGCGCTTGCCGCGCGTCCCGACCTGCGGCGCATGAGCTGTGCCCAGGCGCAGGACATGGTCGTGGATCGGGGCGCCGTGGTGATGACCACCGGCCGCTTTACCTATCAGCGGTTCGTGTCGCATCAGCGCTACTGCGACCGGTGGGAGGCGACCGTGCCGGCGCTTGCCGCGACTCGTGATAAGCAGCAGTGTCTGGTCGGCTATATCTGCAAGGAACCGCTGTTCCGCGGATTCGGCGATTAGAGCGGCCGACCGGCGCGGCCGGCGGGTCGACGGGAAACGCGATCACGGGGGGATGAATGGGCGACGGGCGTTTGCGGAACTTGCCGATCGCGTGGGTGTTGGGCGGTGCGTTCACCGCGCTTCTTGGCATCTCCGTGGCCACGGTCCTCGGCCTGTCGCTGCAGGCCAATTTCTCAAACACGTTCTCGCTGCTCAACGACAAGACGGTGCTCATCGCCAACGGTCTCGAGTTCCGCTTGCGCTCCAATCTCGACCCGGTGGCGGCGTCGGTCGGAGACCTCGGCGCACTCCATGATGCCGGTGGCTTCGAGATTTCCGATACCGCCCAGGTGGTGTCGCTGCTGACCGGAGCGCTCGCGGCCAACCCCGGCGTCAGCGCCCTGCTGCTTCTCTCCGCGGACAACCGCGAACTGACCGTCGTGCGCAATGCCGATGGCGGCATCGATTCTTCAGACTGGAAGCCGGTGCCCATCAGGCGCCAGCGTCGGTACCGTACCGAAGAGGTTCGCAAGGCGAGCGGCCCCACGTGGGGCCCGCTCGCCACCATACCCGAGGGCGTGTTCACCAATGTGACGGTGGCACTGAGGCGCGACGGACGTACCGTCGGCTACCTGGCGGCGGCCACGCCGATCGACTTCCTGACCGATATCGTCTCGCAACTCGACACCGGCGTGGACATGTCGAACTTCATTCTCGCGCAGGGCTCGCAGGTGCTGGCGTTCTCCGATCTCGAGGAGTTGCGCGAAGCGGCCCCCGATTCCGTGGTGGAGCTGCCGATGCCGGTCGACCGTTTCGCCGACCCGGTGCTGCGCGAGATCGCGCGGGCGCCGGTGCTTTCGCAGTTCAGTGATGCGCAGGCCGTTGGAGTCGATGTGCGACGCATCGTGGTCGGAAGCGACACCTACATCCTGATGTCGCGCGCGTTGCAAGGCTACGGGCCGCACGAATGGATCATCGGTGCCTATATCCAGCGCGCCAGCCTGATGGGCGCGGTCCGGCGGATGATGATTTCCGGCATCGCCGGCGTGGTGGCCCTGGTCATCGCCAGCGTGCTGGCCTTCTGGCTGGCGCGCAAGCTTTCCCGTCCCCTGACCCATATCGCCGCCCAGTCACGCCGCGTGGCGGCGATGGATATCGACCACGTGCAGCCGCTCGAACACAGCCGCGTGGCGGAAATCGATCAACTGGCCGTGGCCTTCAACGCCATGGTGTCCGGCCTGCGCGCGCTGAACACCTATGTGCCTGCGTCGCTGTTCCGCAAGCTGATGGGGCTCGGCATCGAGGAGGCCGCGCGCTCGCGCGAGGTGGAAATGACGATGCTGTTCACCGATATCGCGGGTTTCACCGCGCAGTCATCGGTGATGAGCGCAGGCGAGGTGGCGCGGTTTCTCAACGGCCATTTCGCGTTGCTCGTCCGCGCGGTCGAGGACGAGGACGGCACCGTCGACAAGTTCCTCGGCGACGGCATGCTGGCGTTCTGGGGTGCCCCCGACGAACGCGCCGACCACGCGAACGCGGCGGTGCGCGCTGCCGGTGCCATCGTCGCGGCGCAATGCGAGGCGAACGCCGCGGCGCGTGCGGCGGGCACGCCGACCACCCAGTTGCGCATCGGCATACACACCGGACGCGTCGTCGTCGGCAACATCGGCGCCTACGATCGGGTCGACTACACGATTGTCGGCGATGCGGTGAATGTTACCCAGCGGCTGCAGGATTTTGGCCGCCACGTCGGCCCGCATGACGAGACGGTGGTGCTGGCCAGCGCCGCCACCATGCAGGCCGTCACCCTGGAGGTGCCGAGCCGGCCCATCGGTACGCATCACCTGCGCGGCCGCGACGCCCAGCTCGGGATCCTGCGGCTTTTCCCGAAGGATCTCGAAGCGGAAGCCGATGTCGGAGCGGGAGCCGGAACCGAGGTCGGAGCCGAAGACTAGCGTCGCGCCGCGGTGGCCCGCCGGTTCATACGCCGATCCGCAGGGTTGGTGCAGCCTGTCCGGCGGGGGCGTATGCCTTCTGTTCCCCCGATGACGACGCACTCGGCAGGTCGCCGCAACGGCTTGTCACAATCGCCGAGGCAAGCGATGCTGGATCGTTCATGTTTTTGCCTGTGAAATAGCTTTTCGTGTCCGATGTGTCGCCTATAGTGGCTGGGATACTCTTCGGTTGGAGGCGCGCTTTGGATATCGTCACGCTCGACGATTTGACGGTGGAGTTCAATACGCCGGAAGGTCTGGTGCGCGCCGTGGACGGCGTGTCCCTGTCGATTCCTGCCAACCGGACGCTGGCGCTCGTCGGTGAATCCGGTTCCGGCAAGAGCGTGATCTCCCAGGCCATCATGGGGCTGCTGCCCGCGAACGCGCGCATCGCCTCGGGACGCATCCTGTTCCGCGACGCCGGTGCGCGATGCGCGGTGGGACCAGGGACGGGCATCCTGCCCGGAGCGCCAGCCGGCATGCCCGACGCTTCGGCCGCGCCAGCCGAGGTCGACATTGCGGCGCTGAAACCGGACAGC
>JBFHII010000347.1:0-3929 GCA_041596535.1 Breoghania sp.
GACGGGCCGGCCGCCATATCGCGATCGTTGGAAACGGGGGCTTTCGCCGCCTTGTCGTCAGCCCCGAGATAATCGTAGACCATGCGTGCGCCGGTGCGGGCCTTGGCGGAGAAGATCTCCACGGCGGCACCGCCGGTCTCGCATGTCATCGGGTTGCGCTCGCAGAACATCGTCATGTCGACATAGGCCTGCTGGGCCGCGCCGATGGCCTGAATGGAACTGATATCCGCTTTTGATGATTGCGCTTTCGTGTCCGGGTCCGCGGGGATCAGAAGGACCACGAGTGACAACCAGAATGCCGTTCGCAGAAGAAAAAACATGACACTGCCCTTTGTGTTTTCAAAGCATGGCACCACGCGTTTTCGATGATGGCGGTGCTCGACTTCAGGGGCACACTAGCAACGCGGTTCAAACATCCGGTTCAACTGCGAGTGTCAATTTTCAGCGTATTTGCAGCTTGTTTGAGATGAATTTGAACCAGATTCGATTCAAATTTGAATCAAATCCGATCGCGCGCATCGCTCCGCGTCCCGAAGCACTTTTCCGCAAAAAAATTGCCTGCACACGGCTGCCGCCGGACCCGGCGCCCGCGACCTTGTTTCTCGCGCGCGGAATGCGCGCGAGGGGGAAAATACGCATTCCGAAGCGGCGCGGGCCGGCGCTTTGGGTTGATCGGGCAAATTTGAACCGGGCGCTTTAGCGTTCTTTAAGCCGTTGATGAGACGATCAGCGTGAAAAGTAGTGAGGGACGGTGTCCTGCGTTGAAGGCACCGGTTGTGGCGTTTGCGTATCCTTGAGTTCATTGCGTCCGGACAGCGGTTCCTGGACAGCCTCGTTCATCCGAGCGTGGCTGCAGATGTGTTCCGCGGACCCCGTCAGCGGACCTTTATCGCGGCCCATCTGGCCGCGGGAATGCTGGCGCTGTTCGCCCTGCCGCTGCATCTGGCGCTGACCGGCGGCATGACGTTGCCGCAGGCGCTGGGCTTTGCCTGGCTGGCCTGCCATCTGCCGGTGGCGATGTATCTCTCCTGCACGGGGCGATTCGAAACCGCGCACATTTTCTCCGCCGCCCTGTTTTCCGGATTTCTCGGCTGGATGGCCTTCATCACGGGCGGCATGACGTCCTTCGCGCTGCTGTGGCTGGCGATCGTGCCGGTGGAAGCGGCGCTTTCGGGCTCCCGCCGGGTGATCGTCGCCGCCACCGTGTGCGCGGCCGCCGTCGTCGCGGTGCTGCTGGGGCTCGAAAGCCTGCACATCGCGGCCGACAGCTTCACCTTCCGCTGGCCCGCCGACCAGGTGCGCACCATCGCGCTGCTGGCGGGGCTCGTCTATGCGGTGCAGGTGGCGCTGCGGGTGGAATGGACCGGCAGCACGGCTCAGCAACTGGCGTCGGTGCGCGAGGAGCGCTACCGGCTGGTGGCGGAAAATGTCTCCGACGTGATTTCCCTGCACACGCTGCGCGGCGACACGGTGTTCGTCACCCCGTCGATTCGCCGGCTGCTCGACATGGGCGTGCATGAGGCGCTCGACGACGGGCTGTTCCAGCGCGTGCACGTGATCGACCGCCCGGCCTTCCTCACCGCGCTCAACGACGTGGTGACCCAGAAGACCACCACGTCGCTGGAAGTCCGCGCCCGGCGCGGCGCCAGCAAGCCCGGCGAGAGCGGTCAGCCGCAATACGTGTGGCTGGAGATGCGCTGCCGACCGCTGGGCTATCAGCCCGTGGGCATCGGCGATGCCGCCGTGGTCACGGTCATCCGCGACATTTCGCGCCGCAAGGCGCAGGCCGAGGAGGTGGAGCGCGCCCGCGAGGAAGCGGAAGGCGCCAGCGCCGCCAAGACGCGGTTTCTCGCCAATGTCAGCCACGAGCTGCGCACGCCGCTCAACGCGATCATCGGCTTTTCCGACATCCTGCGCCAGTTCACGCCGGAGATGCTGCCCGACGAGCGGCGCAAGGAATACGTCGACCTGATCCACGACAGCGGCCAGCATCTGCTGCAGGTGGTCAACGACATTCTCGACATGTCGAAAATCGAGACCGGCAACTTCGAGCTGGTCTGCGAGCCCTTCGTTCTGGATCGCTGCATGCGCGAATGCGCCGACATGATGAGCGAGCAGGCGAAGAAGCGCGGCGTGCAGATGACCGTGGCGGTGCCCGACAACCTGCCGGAAGTCGCCGGCGACCGCCGCGCCTGCAAGCAGATCCTGATCAACCTGCTGTCGAACGCGGTGAAATTCACCAATTCCGGCGGCACGCTGACCATGGGGGCGGCGCGCAACGGCAAGATGGTCGATCTCTATGTGCGCGATACCGGCGTCGGCATTTCCGCAGACGACCTGCCGCGCATCGGCACGCCGTTCCTGCAGGTCGACAACGGCTACGACCGCAACCACGAGGGCACCGGCCTGGGGCTTTCCGTGGTCAAGGGGCTGGTGGCGCTGCACGGCGGCGAGTTTTTCATCGAGAGCGAGTTGAACGTCGGCACCTGCGTGACCGTGCGGCTGCCGGCGCATGTGCCGGCCACGCTTGTCGCATCGGCACCGGTTTCCGGGCAAATCGCCGCGCAGGACGCCGATGACACGGTCGTCGTGCCGCTGGCCGGCGAGGCGCCCAAGCGGGCGAGGGCCTGACCATGCGGGCGTGGTGCATGATTCCGCCGCATGACGGCACGGGCCGGGGCGACGACGTCCTGCGGCGCCTGTGGCACGGCCATCAGCAGCGCTGGCGCATCGACCGCGCGCGGATGGAACGTCGCCAGTTCGAGCAGATGCACGGCCGCGCCGGGCGGCGCAGCCTGGTGACCGGGATGAAGGTGGGCACGCAATGAGAGCGCAGCGGCCGGAGCTTTACGAGGATCGCGACGAATCCACGCGTTTCGCCGGGCTGGCGCTCGACAATCCCGTGGCCACCGGCGGCGTGCTGGTGATGGTGCTGACGGCGACGCTGATCGCCGCCAACGCGCTGTCGTTCCAGCCCGGCCGTCATCCCGCGCCGCTGTTCGGCGCCTGGGACCGGGCGCCGGTGACGCGCACCAGCGCTCCGGCGGTGCCGCAGCCCGCGCCGCAATCGGGGTCGCACTCGGCGGCGCAATCCGGCACCCCCTATTCCGACCTGGTGCACGAGATCCAGGTGTCGCTGCAGCGCGGCGGCTATTACATTGGCCCGCTCGACGGCAAGAGCGGCCCGATGACCGACGAGGCGATCCGCGCCTACCAGCGCCGCACCGGGCTTGCCGAGACCGGCGAGGTCAGCCACGGCCTTCTGGCGCACATGCTGATGAACGCCGGCCCCTCCAGTCTCGACCAGACGTCAAACGTGACGCAGCCCGCCCAGGTGCCGCCCGCCCGGCCGATGCCGGTGCAGACGGTGTCCATCGGTCCGGGCACGGCCGTCCCGGTGCCGCCCGCATCGATCCCGGCGGCGGAAACCGGCCGCGACACCCTGCGCGCCGTGCAGCAGACGCTCGCCGATCTCGGCTACGGCCCGATCACCATCGACGGGCTGATGGGCGGCGAGACCGCCAGCGCCATCCGCCGCTTCGAGCTCGACCGCGGCATGGCGATCACCGGCAAGCCGCGCCCGGAAATCTACGCGGCGCTGGAAAAGACCGCCGGCGTGACGATTCCGCGGTAGAGGGGCGGGCTTCGGCGGCAGCGCGCGTCACGCAGGAGCGTGCCCTTCGGGCAAGTCCCTCCTGGTTTCCGGTTCACGCGATGCGGCTTTGCCGCACGCTGCCCGGAATGACGCGGTGCGTTGAAGCACCATGGAAAGCCTGGTGTTCGTTGCAGCGTCTGTTGCCCATACCGTCGCCGCGTACTCCACTCCCACTGCCGTCATTGCCCGGCACCCGCTTTCGCGGGCACAGGCTTTGTCCGGGCAATCCATGGACGCTTGCGGCAGGTATGGTCCGGAGTGCCTGATCCGTGCC
>JBFHII010000348.1:0-3928 GCA_041596535.1 Breoghania sp.
CCCGGGCGATGTCGGCGCCGGATTGATTGGCGAAATAGTTGAAGGTCTCCGGGTTCGAGCCGGCGCCGATCGACAGATAGACGGTCTTGCCGTTGTCCGTGAGCGCCTGGATGGCCTTCGCCAGATCCCGGTGCACGCGGCCCTGATCATAGGGATCATGCAGGTTCCACACCCATTTCGGGTTGCGTGGCACGGGTTCGCACGAGACCGGCTTGCCGCCGGAGATCACCGGATCGCAGTAGTTGAGGAAGGCGAAGATGATGGTGGTGAAATCGCTGGTCGCCAGCGCCGAGATCTCGGCGGCGGTGATCCGTTCGCCGGAGGCCGCAAGCATCGACGGTGTCGCCTCGATATACAGCGTGTTGAGGTTGTCGGCGCGTGCGGCATCGGAAAGGCCGCAGGCCAGAACGATTCCCGCAAGCATCACGGCGGCGCGGTTCAAGACATCGCTCAGTCCGGTGAAAATCATTTGAAAGCCTCCTGTGCGGAAGAGCTGAGCAAAATTATTCAAGGGATGTTGGAAATCCTACCGGATCGGCGCTGTTGTTTCATCGTCAAAGTTGTCATGCGCGGTGGCCGGGCGGGGGCGGCAGGGGCCGGATGCGCGCGGATGCCACGACGGCCGGACGGGCGGTTCACGGCCATGCCGGCCTGGTGGACGCAAGAGGCTGTTCAGGGCGCGGGAGTCGGATATAAGGGCGTCGGGCGGAGGGACATCCGCCCCACGGGGAGGCCGGCGCGCGCGGCCGCGGCGGCGAAACGGGGATTTCATGACATGAGCGAGGCAGCGGCCTTCGTGAAGGCGAGCAGCGTTGGGGGCTCCGGCAACAATCCCCTGCGCGCGGCCGCGTGGATGGGGCTGGCGCTTGTCTCGTTTTCCGCCATGGCGGTGGGCGCGCGCGAGGTCGTCGGGGATCTCGACACCTTCTCGTTGATGTTCTGGCGCAGCCTGCTGGGCTTTGCCGTCGTCTGCGTTGCGGTCGTCGTCTCCGGCACATTCGCGCAGATGAAGACGCAGCGCCTGGGGCTGCATCTGACCCGCAACGCCTTTCATTTCACCGGGCAGAATCTCTGGCTTTTCGCCATCGGCCTCATTCCGCTGGCGCAGCTCTTCGCGCTGGAGTTCACCACCCCCATCTGGGTGGCGCTGCTGGCTCCGCTGCTGATCGGCGAGCGCTTCACCGTGTGGCGGCTTGTCACCTCGGCGATCGGCTTCATCGGCATTCTCGTGGTGGTGCGCCCGGGCGCGGCGGCCATCGGCTTCGGCGAGATCGCGGCGCTGGCGGCGGCAGTGTGCTTTTCCATCAATGTCATGGCGACAAAGGCGCTGTCGCGCACCGATACCTCGCTGGCGATCGTCTTCTGGATGACGCTGACACAGGCCGTGATGGCGCTTGTCGTCCTCCTGGGCGCGCCCAAGATCCCGCTCTTGGTCAACGTGCCCTGGGTGATCATGGTGGCGCTGGGCGGCCTGACGGCGCATTTCGCGATGGCGCGCGCCTTCCGCCATGCCGACGCGTCGATGGTCTCGCCGATGGACTTCCTGCGCCTGCCGCTGATCGCGGTGGTGGGCATGATGCTGTATTCCGAGCCGCTGGATCCCTACGTGTTCATCGGCGGCGGGCTGGTTTTTCTGGCCAACTATCTCAACATCTGGCGCGCCAACCGGCGCTAGGTCATATGCGGCCGGCGCGCGGTCCGCTCAGTCCTTGCGGGTCCGGGCCATGGCGGCCGCAAGGGCGGCGGCCATCGCGCCGTTGCCGGCCGGCGCCTCCCTGGAGCCCCCGTGCTTCGGCTGGCCCGGCTTGCCCTGACCGGCGGGCTTTCCCTGGCCGTTGCGGTTCGGCTGAGCGCTGCGCTTGGGCTGTGCCGGGCGGTCCTTGCGGGCCTCCGCATGCGCCTCGCGCGCGGCACCCGTGTCCTTCTTCATCGTGAGCGCGATGCGTTTGCGCGGCAGGTCCACGTCCAGCACCCGCACGCTGACGATCTCGCCGGTCTTGACCACCGTATGCGGGTCCTGGATGAAACGGTCGGCCAATTGCGAGACATGCACCAGCCCGTCCTGATGCACGCCGATGTCGACGAAGGCGCCGAAATTGGTGATGTTGGTCACCGTGCCTTCCAGCATCATGCCGGGCTTCAGATCGGCCATGGTCTCGACACCGTCCTGGAAGGCGGCGGTCTTGAATTCGGGCCGCGGATCCCGGCCGGGTTTCTCCAGTTCCCGGAACAGGTCCTGCACGGTGGGCAGGCCGAAGCGCTCGTCGGTGAATTCCGCCGGATCGAAGCCGGCGAGAAGCTTGGCGTCGCCCATCAGCTGGCGGATGTCGCGGCCGCAGGCCTTGACGATCTTTTCCGCCAGCGGATAGGCCTCCGGGTGCACGGAGGAGGCATCGAGCGGATTGTCGCCGCCGGTGATCCGCAGGAAGCCGGCGCATTGCTCGAAGGCCTTGGGGCCGAGCCGGGAGACCTTCAGCAGCTCCTTGCGGTTGCGGAAGGCGCCCGACGCGTTGCGGTGGTCGACGATGGCCTGCGCCAGGCCGTCCGACAGGCCCGAAATGCGCGCCAGCAGCGGCGCGGAGGCCATGTTGAGATCCACGCCGACGGCGTTCACGGCGTCTTCCACCACGGCGTCCAGCGCCCGGGCAAGCCGGGCCTGGTTGACGTCGTGCTGATACTGGCCGACGCCGATGGATTTGGGTTCGATCTTCACCAGTTCCGCCAGCGGATCCTGCAGGCGGCGGGCGATCGAGGCCGCGCCGCGCAGGCTGACGTCGACGTCCGGCATCTCGCGTGCGGCGAGTGCGGAGGCGGAATAGACCGAGGCGCCGGCCTCGCTGACGATGACCTTCGTCGGCTTGTTGCCCGCGGGCAGCATCTTGATCAGTTCGGCGGCCAGCCGGTCGGTTTCGCGGCTGGCGGTTCCGTTGCCGATGGCGATGAGATCGACGTCGTGCTTTGCGACCAGCATCTTCAGCGTGGCCAGCGCGCCCTGGACATCGTTCTTCGGCTGGAACGGATAGACGGTGGCGGTGTCGATCAGCTTGCCGGTGGCGTCCACCACGGCGACCTTCACGCCGGTGCGGATGCCGGGGTCCAGCCCCAGCGTGGCGCGGCGGCCGGCAGGGGCGGCCAGCAGCAGGTCCTTGAGGTTGCGGGCGAACACGCGGATGGCCTCTTCCTCGGCCTTCTCGCGCAGGGTGTTCATGAGGTCGAGATCGAGATGCAGCGCGATCTTCACCTTCCAGGCCCAGCGCGCGCAATCCAGCAGCCACTTGTCGGCGGCGCGGCCGCGATCGGCGATCTCGAAGGCGCCGGCGATCATCATCTCGGGTTGCGACAGGGCTTTTGCGTCCGCCGCCTCGCCGGTCTCGCCGTCCATCGCGAGATCGAGCGCCAGGATGCCCTCGTTGCGGCCGCGGAACAGCGCCAGCGCCCGGTGGCTGGGGATGTCGGCCCATTTCTCGCGGTAGTCGAAATAGTCGGAGAATTTCGCGCCCTCCGCCTGCTTGCCCTCGATGACGCGGGATTGGGCGACGGCGTTGCGCATGGCGAAGTCGCGCAGCCGGCCGATCAGCGCGGCGTTCTCGGCGAACCGCTCGGTGAGGATCTGGCGGGCGCCGTCCAGTGCAGCTTTGACGTCGGCGACGCCCTTTTCCGCGTCGACGTAGCCTGCCGCCGTGGCTTGCGGATCAAGCGCGGGATCGTCGAGCAGGCTGTCGGCCAGCGGCTCCAGTCCCGCCTCGCGCGCGATCTGCGCCTTGGTGCGGCGCTTCTGCTTGTAGGGCAGGTAGAGATCCTCGAGCGCCGCCTTGGTGTCGGCGGCCTGGAACTGCTTCGCCAGTTCCGGCGTCAGCTTGCCCTGTTCCTCGACGGATTTCAGGATCGCCGCGCGGCGGTCCTCCATCTCGCGCAGGTAGATCAGCCG
>JBFHII010000349.1:0-3912 GCA_041596535.1 Breoghania sp.
AGACCGGCTACGCACCGCTCAAGCGCGCGGACTGCTCGATCCCCGAGGACGTGTTCGAGCTGTTTCCCGTGCTCAAGAACATGCTTAAGCGGCGCGGTGGCGATCTGTCGGGTGGCCAGCAGCAGCAACTGGCGATCGCCCGTGCGCTGGTGACCCGCCCGCGCCTGCTGGTGCTCGACGAGCCCACCGAAGGCATCCAGCCGTCGATCATCAAGGATATCGGCCGGGCCATCGAATGGTTGCGCGATCAGGGCACCATGGCGATCCTGCTGGTGGAGCAGTATTTCGAGTTCGCCCGCGACCTGGCCGATGATTTCGCGGTGATGGACCGCGGCGAGATCGTTGTCGCCGGCACGCGCGAAAGCATGGTCGAGACGGAAGTTCGCCGTCATCTCACGGTCTGACGCGATCGCGGCATTGCCTCGGTATGGTCACGCTTTTGTTTGATCGTTTGCAGCCCGAATGACGGCGCAGCGGCGGATCCGGCGTGCGGCTGGAGAGGGCCATACCTTTGTATGCCCTGTGCGGTGGATTGATCCGCAAGCGAATTCTTGTCATTCAGGGACAGACATCCGGATGCGTTTTGCCGCTTGGTGATTCGGTCCGGTCCAATTTCGGCACGGCCAGGCGCACGACCCCGCGGGTGAACGGAAACGGTTTCATCAGGGGGCGTGCGCCGCGAGCGTGAATCCGGACATGGCATGTCGCGAGGCCGTTGGGCTCTCGTGGGCGGTGTCCCGGTGGGAGGTCTGCGTGAAACGTTTGCTCGTCGGTTTCGGCGCACTTTTGTTTGTCGTCGTGGCGGTTGCGCTCGTCGTCCCGTTATTCCTGCCCAAGGAGACCATCAAGAAAGAAATCGTCGCCCAGGTCGAGGCCGCGACGGGCTGGCGGCTGCGCATCGACGGGCCGGTCGGGCTGAGCCTGCTGCCGAGCTTCAATCTGTCCGCGCGCGATGTCGGGCTGTCGGGCGAAGCCGGTGCCGACGGCATCGAATTCGTGAAGATCCGGCAGATCGATTTTTCGCTGGCGCTGTCGGCGCTGATCGGCGGGCAGGCGCGGATCACCGGTGTCACGCTGGTGGAGCCGCGGATTCTTCTGGAGACCGACAAGTGGGGCCGGACCAGCTGGGCGCCGCGCCGGGTGCTGCCGCATGAGATCACCGGCGCCGATCCGCTGGCCGGCATCATCGACGGCTCGGACGGATCGTCGTCGGGCGATGGCACGGCCGTGGTGGCGGAAGACACGTCCGACGCGGGTGACGGCGCCGCCGCGATCCTGCGCCGTGTCCGGCTGGATGCGCTGACGCTGAAGGACGGGGCGCTTGCCTGGAGCGACATGCGCACCGGCGTCCGGCACGAGGTCAGTGCGGTCAATGTGACCCTGGCCGTCCCCTCGCTCGAGGACACGGCCACGCTGGAAGGCTCGCTCGACTGGCGCGGCGTGCCGCTGACGCTGGCGGCCGATGTAGGGAACCCGCTGGCTTTGGCGATGGGGCAACCCAGCGACATGCGGCTGACGGTGTCCAATGACCTGGCCACGGTGCGCGTCGCGGGCAATTTCGGCAGCGCGCCGCTTGGTGGGAATTTCGCGCTCGATGCGGACGGGGCCTCGCTCGGTGATCTCCTCGCCGCACTGCAGATTCCGGTCGCGGACGTCGCGGGTCTCGATGCCTTTGCGGTCAAGGCATCGGGCGAACTCGATTCCGAAAGCGCGCGGGTGAGCGGCATTTCCGCGGCCATTGGCGAGACGGTGCTTACCGGCGCGCTGCAGGCCGACATCGCGGGCGAGAAGCCGGTGGTGAAGGGCGAGTTCGAGATCGCCCAGATCGATCTCGACCAGTTTCGCGCGCCACCCGCGCCGGCTGAAGAACCGGCAGCGGCGGATGGCGCGCCAGACGCATCGCAGCCCGCAGCCACAACGCTTGCCGTCGCCACGGCGGAGGCGACGCCCCTGGATCTGTCCGGGCTCGCGGCGCTGGATGCGGATGTCGGCCTGAGGATAGGCTTGCTCAGGGGCGCCGGCGTCGAGGTGCGTGACGCGGATCTCTCTGCCGTCTTGCACGACGGCCTGCTCGCGGTGACCCTGGCGGAGCTGCGTGCCTTCGGCGGCAACGGCGGCTTTGCGCTCAATGCGCACCAGCGCGACGGCCAGGCGCTGGTCTCGGGCACCCTGCGCGCCGACGCGGTGGACCTTGCACAGCTGATGGCGTTCGCGGGCCGTCCCGAGCCGCTGACCGGCACGCTGATGAGCCATCTCTCCTACGCCAGCGAGGGCGCCACGAGCGAGGCCCTGCTTGCCAACCTGGAGGTGCAGGGCACGGTCCGGATGAACGGCGGTTCCTACGCGGGTCTTGGTCTCAAGGAGGCGCTGGACGAGGCTGCCGACCGTATCGATGGCATCGACGTGGAACTGGCGATCGCCGGCCTCGACCAGCCGGTCAAGGCGGCGGGCGGACTGGACTGGCGCGGCGAGCGGTTCACGCTCAGCGCCACCGCATCTCCCGCGGCCATGCTGGCCGGAAAGCCGATGCCGGTGGAGGCGTCTGTGAGCGGCGCGCGTGTGAGCGCCGGGGTTTCGGGAACGGCCGCGCCCGATGGTGCCTTCGACGGGCGGGTGTCGGTCAGCACGCCGAACCTGCGCGGGCTGCTTGCCTGGGTCGGACGGCCGCTGGGACCCGGCGGCGGGCTGGGACCGTTCTCGGTGTCGGGGCGCTTCAACGCCACACCGGACGGGCTGAGTTTCGCGGAAACCGATGTCAGCCTCGACGGCACCTCGGGACGCGGCGAGGGCAGCATCCGGCTTTCCGGCGCCGTGCCGGTGATCAAGGCCTCCCTGGCGCTCGAGCAGATCGTGCTCGATCCCTATCTGGGAGCCGATGGTGCGGCTTCCGCACCGGCCGGCACCGGCGCGGGCGCGGCTCCGGTCGCGGCCGCCGCCGGGTGGAGCACGGAGCCGATTGATTTCTCGGGTCTGAAAGCGGCGGAAGCGGATCTCGACATCACCACCAAGGGCATCACCTGGGACAAGCTGACCAGTGGTGCAAGCCGCCTGACGGTCGGCCTGAAGGGCGGGGTGCTCAACGCCGACCTCAAGGAACTGGCACTCTATGGCGGCAAGGCCACCGGGCAGGTGCTGCTGGACGGTCAGGCGGCGGTGCCGCGGGTGGAGGCCAAGGCCGATCTTGGAGGCATGGCGGCGCACCCGCTGTTGCGCGATGCGGCCGGTTTCGACTGGCTCGAAGGCACGGCGGCCATCGCGCTTGACGTGAGTGCCAGCGGCGGCAGCCAGGCGGAGCTTGTCGGCTCGCTCGGCGGATCGGCCCGGACGTCGTTCACAGATGGCGCGATCCGGGGCATCAACATCCCGCAGATGATGCGCGGGCTGTCGGTGCAGACGCTGCTGGGCTGGCAATCGGCGAGTGCGGAGAAGACCGACTTCAGCGAGCTGTCGGGCAGCTTCGTGATCGACAAGGGCGTTGCCCGCAACACCGATCTGAAGATGGTCGGTCCGCTCGTGCGCGTCACCGGCAGCGGCACCACGGACATGCCGAAGAAATACCTCGACTGGCGCGTGGAGCCAAAGGTGGTGGCCTCGCTCAAGGGGCAGGGCGCGGGCGGTGACGATCTGGCGGGGCTGGGCGTTCCGGTGGTCATCCGCGGGCCCTGGGCAAAGCCGCAGATCTATCCCGACATCGCCGGAATTCTGGAGAACCCCGACGCCGCCTACAAGCAGTTGCAGGAGCTGGGAGGCGGGCTGCTCTCCACCTTGAAGGAAGATCCGGGCAAGGCCGCCAGCGAAGCACTGAAGAAAGTGACCAGTGGCGGCGCCATCGATGTCCAGAAGGTCATCGACGGGGAGGCCGATACCGACGCGGTGCTCAAGGCGCTCGAGGACGGGTTCAACCTTCCATCG
>JBFHII010000350.1:0-3893 GCA_041596535.1 Breoghania sp.
GCGGACCTGGTGATAGCGGCCCTCGGTGAGCGTGACATGCGCGGCTTTCTCGCCGAGCGGCTCGATCAGCGCCGGTTTCAGAGGGGTGTCGTCGCTCTCCAGCATCAGGGTTCCCGACGCGGCGATCTCCGCCTCGTTGCCTGACAACGGCCGGTCAAGCGTCACATGGTAGCGTTTGGCGACATGGTGCTTGGGCGAGATGATCCGGTGCAGCAGCGCGCCGTCGTCGGTGAGCAGCAGCAGTCCCGAGGTTTCCTTGTCCAACCGCCCCACGCTTGAGAGCGCGGGATCGCGCCGCCGCCAGCGCTCGGGCAGCAGGTTGTAGACCAGCGGCCCCGCTTCCTTGTGCGAGCAGGTCGTGCCCAGCGGCTTGTGCAGCATCATGATCATGCCGGGAAGCGGATCGAGCGGCTCGTCGTCGATCTGCAGCGCCAGGGCGAGCTCCGGGGTGATCGCGAAGCGCTTGTCGGCGGCGGTGACCGGTGCGCTGTCGAGCGTGATGCGGCCCGCGCGCGCCAGTTGCTGGATCTCGCGGCGTGAGCCGTAGCCCATGTTGGCCAGCAGCTTGTCGAGCCGCGCGGTGGGTGTCTTCTTGCTCATTTGCGCGCCTCATAGACCTTGAAACCGTGTTCTTCGACCCGCAGCGTCACGCGCGAGAAATGATCGCGCAGCACCGCCTCATAGGGCAGGTGGCGGTTGGCGGTCAGCCACAAGGTGCCGCCCTTGCGCAGGACGCTTGCGGCCACGGCAATGAAACCCTGGCCCAATGCCCTGTCCTCCGCGCCGCCATCGTGGAACGGCGGGTTCATGACAATGAAATCGAGCGCGTTGGGGCAAATGCCTGCAAGCACGCCGGGTTGGCGGATGTCCGCCCATGCGATCCGTGCGCGCGGATCATCGATGTTGCGCCGTGCTGCATCGGTGGCGCGGCGGTCTATGTCGATGAGGGTGATCTGTGTGACCTTGGGTCCACCGAGAATGGTTTTCGCCAGAGTGCCCGCGCCGCAGCCGAAATCGGCGCCGCGGCCCTCCAGCGGTGGCAATTGGCCGATCAGCGCCGCGCTGCCCGGGTCCAGCCTGTTCCAGCTGAAGATGCCGGGCTGCGACCATAGGCCGAGCTCATCAAGGAACCGTGGCGCGCCGTCCTCGATCGCCTCCTGGATGCCCTCTAGCGTCTCGGGACGGTGCCCGGAGCAGATCTTGTGGTGGTGTTTGGAGTTGGGTTCGAACGCGCAGCCGAAGGCCTTCAGCTCCTTGGCGAGCCGCGCGCCGCCCTTGTCCTTGGGCGCGAGTACGGTGAAGGGCGCGCCCGGCGCCAGCGCCCGCAAGCCCTGCGCCATCGCATAGCGGCGCTCCACGGTGCCCGGCGGGGCCAGCATGACGAACCGCGAGAGGCTGCCGTCCGGCTGGTCCTCGAGCGAACGCGCGCCGGGGATCAGAGGCGAGACCTGGATCGCGCCTTCGGGCACATCGGCAAGGGCGGAGGGCGGCGTGCCGTAGACGGCGGTGAGTTCGGTCATGCGGGGTCCGTGCTGTCGGGAGATATCTGGCGACGGCATATCAGACGCGGGCGGATATGCAAAAGGGCCGGTGTTGACACCGGCCCCTCGCGGTCGATTTCACCAGTGCCTGGTTCACCCCGCCTTGAGGGCGCCGGGGTTGGACGATTTCTGGCGCTGCGCCAGCTTGTTCATGGCGGAGACATAGGCCCGCGCCGAGGCCACCAGCGTGTCGGTGTCCGCGCCCTTGCCGGTGGCGATGCGGCCGTTGGCCTCCAGCCGTACCGAGACCTCGGCCTGGGCGTCCGTGCCTTCGGTCACCGCGTGCACCTGGTAGAGCGCCAGATGGCCCTCGTGCGGGACGATGTCGCGGATGGCGCGGAAGGTGGCGTCTACGGGGCCGTCGCCGGTGGCCTCGCGGGTCACGTGCTGGCCGTCGACTTCCATCGTGATGATGGCCTTCTGCGGGCCGCCCGTGCCGGCGATGACGGTCAGCGCGATGACCTTGCACTGCTCGCCCTGGGTGGCGATCTCGTCCTCGACCAGCGCCTCGATGTCCTCGTCGTAGACGTGCTTCTTGCGGTCGGCCAGATCCTTGAAGCGGCGGAAGGCGTCGTGGAAGGCGTTGTCGCCCAGATCGAAGCCCAGCTCGATCAGCTTCTCGCGGAAGGCATGGCGGCCGGAGTGCTTGCCCATGACCAGCGAGGTGGCTTTCACGCCGACGTCCTCGGGACGCATGATCTCGTATGTCTCGGCGTTCTTCAGCATGCCGTCCTGGTGGATGCCGCTCTCGTGCGCAAACGCGTTCTTGCCGACGATCGCCTTGTTGTACTGCACGGGGAAACCGGAGACGGCGGCGACCAGCTTGGAGGCGCGCGTCATGTACTGCGGATCCACCGAGCAATCGTAGGGCAGGGCGTCGGAGCGGGTGCGGATCGCCATGACGACCTCTTCCAGCGCGGCATTGCCGGCGCGCTCGCCCAGGCCGTTGATGGTGGCCTCGATCTGGCGCGCGCCGCCGGCCACACCGGCCAGCGAGTTGGCGACCGCCAGCCCCAGGTCGTCGTGACAGTGCACCGAGTAGATGGCCTTGTCGGAATCCGGCACCCGGTTGCGGATGTCCTCGAACATCTGACGGTATTCGTCGGGTACCGAGTAGCCCACCGTGTCGGGCAGGTTGATGGTGGTCGCACCGGCTTTGATGGCGGCCTCGACGCAGCGGCACAGATAATCGATCGGCGTCCGCGTCGCGTCCATGGCGGACCATTCCACGTCGTCGATCAGGTTGCGCGAGCGCGTCACGGTGTCGGTGATGATCTCCAGCACTTCCTCTTCGGTCTTGTTCATCTGGAATTTCAGATGGATCGGCGAGGTGGAGACGAAGGTGTGAATGCGGCCGCGTTCGGCGTGGCGCACCGCTTCGCCGGCGCGGTCGATGTCGCCGTGGATCGCCCGGGCCAGGCCGGCGATGACGGCGTTTTTCGAGCGCTTGGCGATCTCGGAGACGGCCTCGAAGTCGCCGTTGGAGGCGATCGGAAAGCCCGCCTCGATGATGTCGACGCCCATGTCGTCGAGCAGTTCGGCGACCTGCAGCTTCTCTTCCAGGGTCATGGAAGCGCCGGGCGACTGTTCGCCGTCGCGCAAGGTGGTGTCGAAGATGAATACGTGGTCGGTGGTGGTGCCGGTCATGGCGCGATCGTCCCTATCAGTCTCGCCCGGAGTCGCCTGTGCGCTCAATGGGCCTCAATCTCTCTTGGCTTCTTGTCAGATGCAGTCCCCTGAGAGCGCGCCCGAATGGGGCCGCCGGCGCTCAGGGGCAGATAAGGAGGAGGGTAAGGTCGAGGGGGAGGCCGCCGCGAATATCGGCGCACGGTGTCAGGCCGCCGCGCTGGTGCGCGTCGATCGCAGGTGCCGGAATGGTGCGGCTGGCGATCATGGTTGGGCCCGGTCCTCTCGCTTCTCGACCGCTGTCAGTCTGGTGAAAGTGACTGAACCGGCGGTTAACGGGGACTTCGATACTGGAAATTTTCGCCGGTGGCAAGAGCTGATGGTTGCCGCGCCGCGCGGCCCGGGCCGCCTACTGGACCACCGGCGCGTTCTCGAGATCGGCGATCAGCGCGCGCATCTGGGCGATTTCCTTGCGCTGGGCCTCGATGATGCCGTCGGCCAGCTCGCGCACGCGCGGATCCAGGATCCTGGCGCGCTCGGACGTCAGGATGGCGATGGAATGGTGCGGGATCATCGCCTTCATCCAGGAGACGTCATCGACGGTCTGCTGGCTGCGCACCAGCGCCAAAGAGCCCGCGAAGACCAGAGCCGCGGCCAGGTAGATGCCGATGTTGAGCTGCGGCTTGTCGTACATGTTGAGCATGAACGTCAGCATCACGATGGCCA
>JBFHII010000351.1:0-3882 GCA_041596535.1 Breoghania sp.
ATCAACATTTTCGCCAATTGCACCCCTTGGGGCAGGTTTTTTTCGGCTTTTCCTCGAGAACACGGCCAGGAAGGCGTCATTTCGGCCGCCCGGACCGGGCAAGGCCGCGCCCGCCGGCGGCTTCCGGCCGCCGCCGCAGCGCCGTGCATGGCCAGAAATCCGGCTGCGACAAAGCCGCATCATTGTTTATATGCGCCCGATGGGGTACACGGGCGGTGCGGCGCATGGCGCATTGCCGCCGAACGGCCGGAAAATTGGTCGAGGCGCCGCCCGATCTCATCACCCCACACTTTGTCGGGCGACACCATTCAGTCGGACGCGATTTCCGCCTTCGACGCAAACCGCACTGTACTCAACAGGCACGAGGACTCACTCTATATGAAGCAATCGATCGTCGCTGGCTTTTCAGACCGCCGCAAATCCGCGGCAGAAGCCAAACAGGAGCTTCTCAAGAAATTCAAATCCGCGCCGAAGGCGGATGATCCGGAAATGATTGCCAAGCGTCAGGAACGCGAAGCCATTGCAGCCGCGCGCGAAGAACGCCGCGCCGAGCGCATGCGCATCAAGAAGGAAGAAGAAGACCGCCGCAAGGCCGAAGCCGCCGCCGTCGCGGAAGCCGAGGCCCGCGCCAAGGAAGAAGCCGAGGCCGCCCTGCGCGCCGAGGCCGAAGAGCGCGAAGCCGCGAAGAAGAAGCTGATCCAGAGCGTCGTCGCCAGCGAGGAAGAGCGCAAGGCCGAACGCGACCGCAAAGACGCCGCCCGCAAGGCGCGCCAGAAGCGCTAGCCTCGCGATGCCTGCCGGCCGGTGCGGGACACGCTCGCGCCGCCGGGGCTTGCGAACCAGATCACGTGACGCGCGCCGCGCTTCGCCTTGTTGGCGCGCACCGTGACCTCGTCGACCGTGAAGCCCGCCGTCTTGAGCCGCTGGGTGAACGCCCGGTCGGGGCCCGACGACCAGACGGCCAGTACGCCGCCGGGCCGCAGGGCCGCGCGTGCCGCCGCCAGTCCCTCCAGCGTGTAGAGCCGGTCGTTGGAGACGCGCGTCAGCCCGTCCGGGCCGTTGTCGACATCCAGCAGAATCGCGTCATACGCCGCCTTCGCGGAACGGATCATCGCGCCGACGTCACCGATCCGCACGTCGACGCGCGGATCGTCCAGGCAATCGCCGAACACCGGCACCATCGCGCCGCGCGCCCAGTCGACGACCGCCGGCACCAGTTCCGCCACCGTCACCCGGGCGCCCGTGCCCGCCACATCGAGCGCCGCGCGCAGCGTGAAGCCCATGCCGAGCCCGCCGATCAGCAGCCGCGGTCCGTCCTTCGCCGCCGCGTCCCCCAGCCGCGCAACCGACATGGTCGCCAGCGCCTCCTCGGAGCCGCTCAACCGGCTGTTCATCAGCTCGTTGGAGCCCAGCATGATGGAGAATTCGTCGCCGCGCCGCTTCAGCCGCAGCTCCTCGCCGTCGGGGGCCTTGGCGGTATCGAGGTGAATCCAGGGAATCATCGCGCGCTCGTTGGTTGAAATATCACCGCCTCTATAGCGCACCGGACACGCAAGCGCACTGGACACACAAAGGCGCACGGGATGCGCCGCGGCGGTGACTTCAACCTCGATTGACGGCCCGCGCGCCCGGTACCGATTGACGGCGCTCGCGCCGGGACGCTACAGCAACGCCATGTTCAACACCCCGCCGCGCCCCTTCGTCTACGACCCGCCCGCCGAGCCGCGGCTCGTGGTGCTGCATCACGACGACGACCTGCTGGTGCTGGCCAAGCCCAGCGGCCTGCTGTCGGCGCCGGGCAAGGCCGCCGAGCATGCCGATTGCCTGGCCGCGCGGGCGCGCGAGGCCTTCGCCACCGCAACCCTGGTGCACCGGCTGGATTGCGACACCTCCGGGGTCATGGTGTTCGCGCTCAACCGTCCGGCGCACCGGCACCTGGGTCTGCAGTTCGAACGCCGGATGATCGGCAAGCGCTACGTCGCCCGCGTCTGGGGCGAGGTGACGGGAGACGAAGGCGAGATCGATCTGCCGCTGCGTGCCGACTGGCCCAACCGGCCCAAGCAGATGATCGACCATGAGCAGGGCCGCGCGGCGCTGACGCGCTGGAGCGTGGCAGCGCGCGAAGACGGCGTCACCCGGATGCTGCTGCGCCCTTACACCGGCCGCTCGCACCAGTTGCGGGTGCACATGGCCAATCTCGGCCATCCGATTCTCGGCGATACCCTTTATGCCCCCGATGACGTGCTCGCCGCGGCCCCCCGCCTTCAGTTGCACGCCGAAAGCCTGTCGCTGCGCCACCCCACCGGCGGGCGGCCCTGCGTCTTTGATGCACCCTGCCCGTTCTGATCGTCCGTTCTGATCGTCCGTCCTGATCGCTCACCCGGATCGCCCTTTTCGGATCGTGCCGTTTTCTCGGCCGAGGCGGTTGCATCGCCGGCCGTAAGCACTTTCAATTGACGCTAGGAATTTTCATGAACGCCGGCCGGACCACCGGGCGGCACGGTTGTGGGAGCCCGCGCGCGGCATCGCGGCGGGTCTCCGGGCCCCGGCTGTTCCGGGCCCGATTTTGGAGTTGATTTCGATGACGTTCAGCCTGGCTCGCGCGGCCGCATCCTGCGCCCTGCTTCTGTTGCCCGCCGGACTGGCGCACGCGGCGCCCTATGGTGCCGAGGAGGCGCGCTACGTCACCGCCTCGCAGGATCCGGCCGTCATCGACTATGTCGTGTGCCTGGAGCGCGCGGTCGGCGAGGTGCCGCGCAACGTTGCCATGCCGGATGCCGTCGACACCGCCGTGCGCGCCTGCCGCGAGGCCGCCGACAGGATTCCCCGGGAGCCGGGCATCCCCCGGCCGCTCGAGATCCAGGTGATGGTGCTGGAATGCGGTTTCCGCCCCAGCGACGCCGCACCCGACAGCGGCTGCGGCGAGGGCACCGGCCTCGACGTGCCCTCCGCGCAACCCGATATCCCCGAACCGGACGTTCCCCAACCGGACCAGCCGTTCGCGGAGCAGCCCGAGCCGGCAACGCCCGACCCCATCGCGGCGGACCCCATCGCGGCGGACCCCATCGCAGCGGACACAGTGACGGTGGATCCCGGCATCATCCGGCTCGGCAAATGGGTCGAGGGCGTGGCGTTCGACGGTCAATGGCTGTGGGCGGCGGAAAGCGGCCAGCGCACCGTCGCCCGCATCGATCCCGCGCGCCGGCGCGTCAACGAGCAGGTCCGCGTCGGGCGCCTGCCGGTCGACATGGCGTCCTCCGGCGACGGCACCGTCTACGTCATGGTGAACACCGACAAGCTGATCCGCCGCATCGATCCGCGCGGCCGCAGCTCCGTGCTCACATCCTTCGACGGCTGCCCCGAGGCGATGACGATCGACGGCGAGGTGCTGTTTGCGCTGACTCAGCCCGAATGCAGCTCCGTTTCCGGCCGGGTGACGCGCATCGACGGCCGCACGGGCGAGAAGACCCCATCACCCGTGCTGGCCGAATGGGGCCAGGCGCTGACCACCTTCGGCGCCGATGTCTGGGTCGCCCACGCCCGCGTCCCCGCGCTGAGCCTCGTCGACAAGCAGACCATGCAGGTCTCCGAGATCGACGTGCCGGGCGCCTCGTTCTGGTCGATCGCCGCCAATACCCGCACCGTCTACGCCGGCGGGCGCGTCGATGACGACAACAGCCGCGGCCTCGTGGTCATGTTCGACCCGTCGACCCGGGCAGAGACCGCCCGAATCGCGCTGTCCGAACGCAATCGCGAGCTCGCCAGCATGCGCGTGCTCGGCTTTTCGCGCGCCGAGGTGGCCTACATCCTGCTCGGTGAGCTCGCGCTGCTCACCCTGGCGGCCATTCCGATCGGGCTCGGGATCGGCTACGGCCTGTGCGC
>JBFHII010000352.1:0-3848 GCA_041596535.1 Breoghania sp.
CGCCATCACCCGGCGAGTGATGTAGGCGTCGGGATCGTGGCCGCTCGACACTTCCTGTTCCTTGCGCAAGGTGCGCGCGCGCGTCTCCATGTCGTAGTCATAGACCCGCGCCGGCGTGGTCATGGAGGAATAGGTGAAGCGGATCGTCGACGTGTCGAACTCGTAACCGTCGGCAATTCCCAGCGAATAGGCTTCCTCGTCGAAGCTGATCACATGCTCTTCGCCATCCGACAGCCGGCGAATGACGCCGCGCGGCAGGCCGTCCTCGCGTTCGAGCCGCACCATGTGATCGGAAAACAGCGTCAGCGACAGGATCAGCCGGCCCTCGCGATGCGGCACCAGGTCGCTCCAGTTCCCGCGCGCCGGATCGCCGACGGGCGCGGTGACGATCTTGAAGTCCTCCGCGTCATCCGCGTTGGTGAGGATGTACAGAAGTCCGCCGTGATGCTCGACGGAATATTCCTGCGCCACGAGCCGCGGCGCGACGGCCACCGGTGCGCTCTCCGGCGCATCGGCGTCGATCAGATGCACTTCCGCCGTCTGGTGGTCGTGGCAGTCGATGGTGATGTATTTGCCCGACTGGGTCTTGCCGACACCGACGAAGAAGCCGGCATCCGCCTCCTCGTAGACGCAGACGTCATTCGCCGGATCGCTGCCCACCGTGTGGCGGAAAACCTTCGACGGCCGGTGGTTGTCGTCCAGCCAGACATAGAACAGCGTCTTGCCGTCATTGGCCCAGACGCAGCCGCCGCCGGTCTCGGCGATCTCGTCGGCCAGGTCCTGGCCGGTCTCCGTGTCGCGCAGCCGCAGGGTGAAATACTCCGAGCCCTTTTCGTCCGCCGCCCAGGCCATCAGTTTGTGGTCGGGGGAGTGGTCCGCGCCGGCGAGCCGGAAATAGGCCTTGCCCTCGGCGAGCTGGTTGGCGTCGATCAGCACGCGTTCGTCGCCGCCGCCGTCGCGCGCGGTGCGCACGATGCGCGGATGCTGCGCGCCTTCCTCGTAGCGGATGGCATAGGCAAAGGCGCCGTCGGGCGCCGGCACGGAGCTGTCGTCCTGCTTGATGCGGCCCTTGAGTTCCTCGAACAGCACCTCCTGCAGCGCCGCGGTGTCCGCCATCTCGGCCTGGGTATAGGCGTTTTCGGCGTCGAGATAGGCTTCGATGTCGCCGGCCAGCGCCGGGCGTCCATCGCGCATCACCTCGCGCCAGTTCTCGGCGCGGAGCCACGCATAGTCGTCGGTTCTGGAAATGCCGTGGGTGACAGCGGTGTGGGGGCGCTTTGCAGCGATCGGGGGGAGGATCTGTGTCATGTCCCCGAAATAGGCCGGGACGCGATCCGGATCAATCCCAAACGGTGCGCCGCGTCGACCCGAGACGCCCCGGGCTGCCCGCGCGGACGGCCGCGGAACCGCGGATTCCGGAGATCGCTAAAATTTTACAGACCCGGTTCAGGGAATTGAAGGTGCCCGCGGGTTATGCGTTGACGTCACAAGAACTCTTACGGAGTCAAAACGTGCGCGACACCCGGAAACCCGATGCGACCACGGCGGAGCAGGCGAACGGCAAGCTGCGCCACAGTTTTGCCGTGGCAGGCGCCGCGGTCGTGCTGCCGCTGCTGGCGGTCTTTGCCTTCAACACGCTGTGGGGCTATCTGCCGCTGCGCCGCGACATGGTCGCCGTGCCGGGGTTCGTGGACGCCACCAATTCCATGCGCGATCTGGAAATCGCCGTGCTGCGGAGCGCAACCCCGGTCCGCGGCAGCCGCGTTCATCAGGGCTACCGCGCCAGCCTTCCCGCCGACGCGGCGATCAATGGCGTTCCGGGGCAGGCCGGCGATGCGGCGGCTGATGCCGACGCCCGGGTCATGCTCGGGCCGGTCGAGGCATACGAGGCGGCCGCCGAACGCGTGCGGACGCGCTTTGCCGAAGCCCGCCGGGCCGTCGCCGAATGGCCGCAAATCCTTCAGGACACCTCGGGACTCTATGGCGAGTGGCTGGTGCTGCGCCGCCAGGGCCGGGCGCTGGCCGCCCTGTCCGCCGCGCAGGCCGCGTCGCCCTTCTACGCCGCGGAATTCGCCGAGTACGACCGCCTGAACCACAAACTGGTCAACGGCATCGAGACGCTGAACCACCGGATTTCCACCACCATCAGGGAACGCATGGGGCGCGAGAGCGCGCACAGCCAGCGTGTCGTCGGTCTGTCGATGGCCATCGGCTTCATGGTGATCGTGTTCATCATGTACGTGAACCTGCGGCTGGCGCGCTACGTGGTCGATCCGGTCAACGGCCTGGTCGGCTCCATCACCCGCTTCCGCGAGGGCGACTATACCGTTCGCACCGACGTCAAGCGCGCCGACGAGATCGGCAATCTGGCCGATGCCTTCAACGGCATGGCGCAGGATATCGAGCAGTCGCACCAGCATCTGGCGAGCCTGTCCGAGCGCGACCCGCTGACCGGCATGCTCAACCGTCGCGGCTTCGACACCCGGTTCGAACGCCACCTGAAGCAGGCCGACGCCCTGGGCCAGGAACTGGCGGTGATCATGGTCGACATCGACCGCTTCAAGTCGATCAACGACACCTATGGCCACGCCACCGGTGACCTCGTGCTTGTCGCGGTGGCCGACACGATCCGCAACTGCCTGCGCGGAGGCGATTTCTCGGCCCGCTTCGGTGGCGAGGAATTCATCGTCTGCCTGCCGGAGAAGAGCGCGGAGACCGGCATCGCCGTGGCCGAGCGGATGCGCCAGGCGATCGACCGGCTGCCGCTGACCACCACCGACGGCGCGCCGATCCACGTCACGGCCAGCGCCGGCGTGGCGATCTATCCGACCGCCGGAATGACCCGCAACGCGCTCGTGGAAGCCGGCGATGCGGCGCTCTATGCCGCCAAGCGAAACGGCCGCAACCGCGTCGAGCTGGCCGCCGTCAGCGATATCGGCTTCGAGAAGGCCGCGCCCGCAGCCATGCCGGCCGCGCCGGAACTGGACGACAGCGTCATGTTCGTCGAACGGGCCTCGCCGCAGCCTGTCGTTCAGGAACCGCGGCCGGTGCAGCGTGTCGCCGGTGCTGACGATGCGGATTCGGGTGCCGATGTCTTCGCCCAGCAGGCCGCCGCCCGTGACGCCTTCGAGCACGACGGCCCGCGGCTGGTCAGCGAACCCGGCGCGGATGTCTTTGCCGCCCCGGATGCCGCCGACGCGGTCGTCGAGGACGACACGCCGCTGGAGATCTCCAACAGCATCCCGCGCCTGCAGCGGACGGCCTGACCCGTCCGCCAGACCATTCTGACAAGCCCGTCCGTCAGACCCTGTTCCCCGGCCCTTTTCCCTGACCTTTCCCGATGGCCGCGTCGCTTGACGCGGATCAACGCGCGCGAGGTTGTCCGCTATACTGTTTCCCCGGACAGCCCGCGGCCGATGGCGGCACGGCCGTGCCGCGCGGCTGCCCCGAATGACGCGTGTTTGCAGGGAGACGCAGCGATGAAGACGATGGATGCGGCCACACTGGAACAGGCGCTGCGTGATCCCGCGGCGGTGTTCGCCACGCCGGAAGAGGTGGAGACGCATGGCGGCTTGAGCGACGCGCAGCGCATCGAGATCCTGCGCCGCTGGGAATACGACGCCTCGGAGGATTCCGTGGCCACCGAGGAGGGCATGCCGGGCGGCGAGGACGATCTGACCGCCCGCATCTTCCAGGCGCTCGACCGGCTCGGCGGCGTCGACCCGGAAAAGACCAGCCCCACCAAGCACCACGGCCTGACCCGCGGCGCCGTAAAGCGCGAGTGAGGTTTGCCGGAGGCTTTACCCGTCTTAGCCGATTGTCATCCCGGCCGCAGCACAGCGGAGAGC
>JBFHII010000353.1:0-3845 GCA_041596535.1 Breoghania sp.
CTGGTGCCCGCGAATTCCTCCGGGCTTTCCTGCCGGATGCCGGCGCCATAGAGCGAATAGGTACCCGACTCCAGCCGGTGGCGGAAGTTGGCCTGCAGCAGCGCGCCCTGGCGCGACAGCGGGGTCGCGGTAAAGGTGACGTCGTAGTTCGGCGCCAGAACATAGTGATAGGGGACCGAGACGCCCACGCCGAGCTTGCTGTCGTAGACGGTCGTCGGCGACAGGAAGCCGGACTTCTGCCGCACCGACGGATCGGGATGCGACATGAACGGCAGATAGGCCAGCGGCACGCCCCAGAACTCGAGCCGCGCATCCTCGTAGTAGACCGTCTTCTCGGACTGCTTGTGGATGATCTTGGCCGCCTTGATGCGCCACAGCGGCGGCTTCTCCGGCGGCGTTCTCGGCGTCGTGTAGACGGTGTAGATGCCGTCTTCGAACACCGTCGTCTCGCCGTCCTCGCGCGTCGCGCTGGCGGCGGTGAAACGGGTGCGTTGCGCGGTGTCGACCTGCAACGAGCGTGCGAAACCGTTCCGGAAGTCGTCCGACAGCTCCATCGTGTCGGTGGTCACGACGTTGCCGTCCGGTTCCGTCATCCGGACGTTGCCCTCGGCGAAGAGCCGCGAACGGGCGCGATCGAGCGTCACCCGCTCGGCTTCCAGCGTGTAATCGGCGTAATAGATCTGCACGTTGCCGACCGCCGAGACCACGTCATTGTCGTAGTCGTACTGCAGCTCCCCCGCCTCGAGCAGCATCTGCTCGTCGGGATCGGTGTTGCGGGTCAGCGTGCTTTCGATGGTGTCCTGCGCGCGCGCAGCCGTGCTCAGCCCGTTCAGGGCCGCGATGCCGCAGGCGCCGGCGGCCGCGAAAAGCGCCAGAAAGGAAATTGAGCCGCGCAGCGCACGCGCGAAAGCTGTGCGCTTCCGCGGGCTGTCGAGCCTCTTGGGCCGGAGGACGAAGATGGCTGACATCATCCATCCTCCTGGTGCAATAGGATCGTGAAACCCATAAGCGTCGCTACAATTCCCGGTGACCATGCGGCGATGACAGGCGACACGATGCCGGCCCCGCCGAGGTCCTTTGCAAGTTCGGTGAGAACATAAAGCACGAACCCCGCTGATATTCCACCCAGAATCAGTTTTCCCAGCCCTCCGAGGCGAGAAATTCTGAGGGAAACGGCAGCGGCGATCAAAACCATCGCCGTCAGCAGCAGCGGACGGGCGAGAAGCATCTGGTATTGGAGCGAGTAGCGATGCGCCGGAAGACTGGCGCGCTCCGCCAGTTCGATGAAGCGCGGCAGCTCCCAGAACGAGATCGAATCGGGCGATGCGATGCTTTCGCGCACTTCCAGCGGCCCGAGGAACGTGCTGACGATATAGGATGCGTAGCGCCGCGGCTCGTCCTCCGCCGTATAGACCATGACGTCTTCAAGGTTCCAGGCGCCGTCATGGAGACTGGCGCGTTCCGCCTCGATACGCTCGCGGAAGCTGCCGTCCTTGTTGAACGTGAAGATCGTGACCCCGAACAGCCGCAGGCCCTGGTCGAGTGACTGCCTGGCGCGCAGGATCGTTTCGCCGTCCAGACCGTCCTGGCGCATCCAGGCTTCGCTCGTCGTCTGCAGCAGGAGCTTCTGCTCATTGCCGAACAGGCTGACGCCGAGTGCGTCGGACTTGTCCTTGAGATAGACGGCGGCCGGATTGTAGAGCGTGACGCTGGCGATCCCCAGCGCGATGGCCACCAGCAGCGCCGGCGCGCTGAACTGCCAGACAGAGGCGCCGGCGGCGCGCGCAATTACCAGTTCCAGCCTGCGGCTGAGCGCCACGAAGGCGGCGATCGATCCGAACAGCGTGGCGAACGGCAGCACCTGCTCCAGCAGCATCGGCACACGCAGCAGCGAGATCAGCGCCACGCGCGCCGTCGTGTAGCCCTCGCGGTCGCCGCCGCGCCGTACGAGTTCCAGAAAGTCGAACAGGAACAGCAACGTGGCCGCCATCAGGAACAGCCCCAGAATTGCGGTCAGAAAACGTCCCGACACATAGCGGGTGAGCGTCCGGCCGATCATGCCAGACCTGCCGGGGTGCGGCGCGCGATGCGCGCAAACAGGGCCTGCGTGGCTTCAGTCGCCTGTTCCAGGCGCTCGCCAAGCGCCACCAGCCAGCGCGGCCGCGTGTCGGCGACGCTCAACCAGCCGGCCAGGGCGATCGTCAGCAGCGGCACCAGGTAGATGCCGGCCAGGTAGGAGGGGTTGCCGACGGCAAGCGTCGTCGAGCCGAAGCCGGCCACACGCATGGCGATGCAGGCGACCAGTGCCGCCAGGACACCGGCGCTGCGTCCCTGCCGCGTGGTGCGCGCGCTGCCGACGAAGGCGAAGACGATCAGTCCGAAGGCAATCGGATAAAGCGGCTGGGCGATACGGTCATGCAGCTCGATTGCAAAGCGCTCGCTGTTGGCGGCGTAATATTCGTCGTCTTTCTCCGGCCACAGCAGCTCGCCGATGGTGCGTTCACTGGGTTTGAAAACCGGCGTCGCGGACTGCGGCATCAGGCTGGTCAGATCGAAGGCGTAGCTCTGGAAGCGGACGATCGAGATCGAGTCGGTGCCCGCGGTGCGCCGCTGAATGGTGCCGTCGCTCATCACCAGCAGCATCCGGTCGCCAAGCTCGGCCACCTGGCCGTTTTCCGCCAGGTAGGTGAAGGGGGTTTCCGGGTCACGCACGTCATCCAGCATCAGGCTTTCCAGCGTGCCGTCGCCGTCGCGGTTGCGGATATGAAACGTCAGCCCCGTGTCGACTTCGATGAAGCGACCCGGACGGATGATGTTGGCGAGCAGGTCCACGCGAACCTTGGTCAGTTCCTCGCGCAACACCGCAAGACCCTTGGGCGACACATAAAGCGAGCAGACGAGCATCAGCACCGTCAGGATTCCGGCGGCGGCAAGCACCGGCTTGAGGACCTTGGTGCGCGGCGCGCCGGTCGCGCCGATGACGATGAGTTCATTGTCGGAATTGAGCGCGTTGAAGACCACGACCAGCGCGATGATGAACGCGAAGGGCGCGATGATCAGGCTGAGAAACGGCAGGGCGAGCATCGTGATGCCGAGAAACTGCACGATCGTCTGCCCCTTGGCGGTCACCAGGTCGAGCTGGCGCAACGCCTGCGTCGTCCACACCACGCCGATGAGCGCGCCGAAGGCGAACACGAAGGCGCTGGCAATGCGCTTGAAGATGTAGAGTTCGATCGTCTTCATACGGTGTCGGCGGCCAGAGGGTCCCAGGGTGCGTGTACTGCGCGGCGCTCTGTGGCGGCGCATTGGGGCATTGATGCGGCATTGCGAACGGCGTCGCGGATCGTGAGACGGTTTGCCGCGCAACGGTGGTGTTCGCGTCACACGGTTTCCAAGTCCATTAGTTCCATGTCCATTAGCATGAACGTTGGTGAACACCGGCTCAACAAACGAGGTTAACACTTCTTTACGGCGTCCGGACGCCTGTTCTCTGCCGGCCGTGAAAGTGGCGCTCCGCCCGCCACATGGCTGGTTAAGCACCTGCCGCCCGGGCGAGGGAGCGAAGCGCTTCAGGTGACCGCTCCAGACCGGAGACCCTACCATCCGCCGCATCGGCGTCCTATGTGGGGAGTGCCGCCCCGGATGCCGATCGCACGCCACCGTCTGCACGCCACCGTCTGCACAGCGGCGCTTGCCGTCCGGCCCGCGCCGCTGCATTGTCTGCCCACCGCCGCCGCGTCTATCGCGCGACCACGACAGGCCCTCCGTCTGGGCCGCATATCAATTGAAGGAACCGGATCCAAATCATGGCACCTCTCCCCAGCATCAGCATTTCCAAACCGGCC
>JBFHII010000354.1:0-3845 GCA_041596535.1 Breoghania sp.
CGGGTGATCCAATTCGCGCGCGGCAGCCGAAGGGCGAGCGGACACGCACCGAGCCATCACTCGATGCGTCATCGCAAGAGCCTCAACAGGCGGAAAACCCGATTGGATTGCCCGGACGGAGCCGGGCAATGACGGCGGATGGGTCTGGGCCGCCGGATCGTGACACGCGAAGACAGCGGAGCCCGTCCCAATTGACGCCCAACCGTCGCCGACCAGCGTCTACGCCCCGCGTTACCCGCGCGTGCCCCCTCCCCAATTCCATGCTACCCTCGCGCAAACACCCCCCTTTCGGAGCTTTTCCATGGCCATGCCCCCGCGCCGCACGCATCAGACTGCCGTCGACAAGGCCGAGGCGCTGTTCAAGAGCGCCACGACGAAGCCGGTGCCGCCGGCGCCCGAGATCAAGCGCAACGCGATTCCGGTGGGCCGCGAGGCCGTGACGCTGAAGATCGACAACGACGTGCTGGCGCATTTCCAGGACGACGGCCCCGGCTGGCAGGACCGCATCAACGCCGCCCTGCGCCAGGCCGCCGGGCTGGACTGACCCGGTCAGCCGCGCCCGCCGCATTGCTTCATCCCTTTCGCGTCATTCCGGACCGAGCGCGCGAAGCGTGTCGACAGATCCGGAATCCAGGAGACATGCGCCCGCAGGGCACCAGTCTCTTCCACGCGGCCGAACGCCGTGTCGCAGCCGGCAGACAGGAAAGGAGCGCCCTCACGGGCGAGTCCCTCCTGGATTCCGGATCACGCGATGCGGCACGCCGCACGCTGCCCGGAATGACGTGGCGCGTTGAAGCCCGAAGGGCACGTGTCGCTTCCGCGCGGGAAACGCAGCCCCTCACTTCACAATCGTGATCTTTTCCGCCGCGCGGGTCACCGCGGTGTAGTACCAGCGGGCGCGGTGCTCACGGAAGGCAAACGCCTCGTTGAACAGCACCACGTCGTCCCATTGCGAGCCCTGCGCCTTGTGCACGGTCATGGCGTAGCCGTAGTCGAACTCGTCGGATCTTCTGCGCAAGGCGTAGGGCAGATCGTCCGCGCCCTCCTTGAACAGCTCCGGCAGGATGGAGGCGCGCACGCGCAGCCGGCTGGCGCCTTCTTCCGGAGCGAGATCGTACTGCAGCTTGTTGCGCTTGGGCGGATGCAGCGCCTTGACGGACCACAGCCCGCCATTGAGCAGCCCCTTGGTCTTGTCGTTCCTGAGGCACACCAGCTTCTCGCCGACCTCCGGCATCGCGCTGGAAAAGCCCATCAGCTCGCGGATGCGGTTGTTGTAGAGCCGGCGCGTGCGGTTCATGCCCACCAGCACCTGGTCGGCGGCCAGAATCGCCTCGGCGTCGATCTCCTTGCGGCGGATCACCCGGCTGTCGCCATAGGTGCCGAAATCCAGCTCGCCGCCCTCGCGGATGTCCATCGACATGCGGATGATCGGGTTGTCGGCGGCCTGCCGGTGCACCTCGGTCAGCATGATGTCCGGCTCGGCCTCGGTGAAGAAGCCGCCGCCCTTGACCGGCGGCAGCTGCGCGGGATCGCCCAGCACCAGCACCGGCGTGCCAAACGACAGCAGGTCGCGGCCCAGCTCCTCGTCCACCATCGAGCATTCGTCGATGATGATCAGCTTGGCCTTGGCCGCCTCGCTCTCGCGGTTGATGGCAAAGGTCGGGCCTTCCTCGTCGTCGCCGCCGCCGCGCGGCCTATAGATCAACGAATGGATCGTCGAGGCGCCGGCGCAGCCCTTGCCGCGCAGCACATAGGCCGCCTTGCCGGTGAAGGCGCCGAAGGCCACGTCGCCGTCGACGGCTTCCGCGATGTGGCGCGCCAGCGTGGTCTTGCCGGTGCCGGCATAGCCGAACATCCGGAAAACCTGGCTCGACCCGGACTTCAGCCAGGCGGCGACATCCAGCAATGCCTTGTCCTGCTGCGGCGACCAATCCATGCAGGCGGTTCCTTCTGACGAATCCATGCGTTTGCGACATCGCACAGGTACACGCTCGCGGGAGAAATCACAAAGCACAGGCTTCGCGCCGCGGCAATCCGCACCGTCACGCAACTGTGAGCCGCCTCCAATTGACTCCGCTCCCGCGCTGACGGACCGTCCCGCCATATCAACCCGGCGGAAGGAGGTCGGCCATGGCGTTGCGCGCCGCAATCATCCGTGCGTCCCTCGCGGCCATCACGCTCCTGCTGCCGCCGCTGCTCGCCACGCCCGTCGCCATGGCCTGCGGCGCGGAGACGGACTGCAGCGTGCCCGGCGGCACCTACCGCATCCGCATGCCCGAAGGCTGGGACGGGTCAGGCCGGGACGGGTCAGGCCGGGTCGGCGCCATCGTGTTTCTGCACGGCTGGCAGGGCACGGCGGCCGGCGAAATGCGCAACGGGTATCTCGCGAAGGCCGTCTCGGACATGGGGCTTGCGCTGATCGCGCCGCAGGGCGCGGAAAAATCCTGGTCGTTCCCCGGCAGCCCGCACCGCCGCCGCGATGACATCGCCTTCATGAAGTCCGTGCTCGACGATGCGATCGCCAACCATGCGATCGCGCCCGACCGCATCATGGCGTCGGGCTTTTCCGTCGGCGGCTCGATGGTCTGGTATCTCGCGTGCTACATGGGCGAACGCTTTGCCGGCTTCGCACCCATCGCCGGCGCCTTCTGGGAGCCGCAGCCCGCCTCCTGCCCCGGACCCGAGCCGAACCTGTTCCACGTGCACGGCACGGCCGACAAGACGGTGCCCATGCAGGGCCGGGCCATCGGTGCCAGCGCCCGCCAGGGTGATGTCGGCGAAGGCTTCGCCCTGTGGCTCGACAAGGGCGGCTGCGGCGCGGAACGGCCCAAGGCGCTTTCCGGAGGCAAGCTGGTGTGCGAGCGCCGGGTCGATTGCGCCGGCAAGGTGATCGAGCTGTGCCTGCATTCGGGCGGCCACACGTTCGACGCCGCCTGGCTGACGCGCGCCTGGACGGAACTGGCGCAGCTCAAGGGCTGGGAGGGGACGGGTGCCGGAACGCGATAGGCACGTGGCACTCTCCGTCCCGCTCTGGAGCCCGCGCGCGCGCCGTGGCATACCGTCATGACCGTTCCTGCCCGGCCCTTCGCCCCGCCGGGCAGCCTTCACGCTGACCACAAGGATGTTTCATGACCGGTGCCGAAATCATCGCCGCCTCGCTCAAGACCGCCGGCTGCTCCACCGCCTTCGGCATTCCCGGCGGCGAGGTTCTGGCGCTCGTCGACGCGATGGAACGCGCCGGCATCCGCTTCGTGCTGACCAAGCACGAGAACGCGGCGGGCTTCATGGCCGAGGGCGCCTGGCACGCGGAGGCCTCGGACGGCACCGGCACCGCACAGTCCACGGCGCCGGGCATCCTGGTGGCGACGCTTGGCCCCGGCATGGCCAACGCGGTCAACGTGGTGGCCAACGCGCACCAGGAGCGCGTGCCGCTGATCTTCCTCACCGGCTGCGTGGACCAGGCCGACGCCGAGACCTACACCCACCAGGTCTTCGATCATCAGGCCGTGCTCGCCCCCATCGTCAAGGCGAGTTTTCGCGCAAGCCGCGCCGCGCTCGCGCCGATGATGGGAAAGGCGCTGGCCGTGGCGCTCGAAGGCCAGCCCGGCCCGGTGCACATCGATGTTCCGATCTCCGTCGCCGAGGACGAGACCGCCGAGACGGCGCCCGTGCGCATCGCCCCGCCTGCCGGCCTGAAGGACACCCCGGCAGCCCCGCTCGATGAGACCCGCGCGCTGCTCGCCGCTTGCGAACGCCCGCTGGTGATCGCCGGTGTCGACGCGCTCAACGAGGGCGCGGGCGGCGCCATCACCGAGTTCTGCGAGGCAACCGGCGCACCGCTGATC
>JBFHII010000355.1:0-3836 GCA_041596535.1 Breoghania sp.
ATTCCGGCCTGTCGATCACCGAATGGAAGCCGATTCACGGCGCGATTCCGCCAATCGGCGAGGCGGAGTGGCACGAGGAATTCGCCAAGTACCGCCAGATTCCGGAATATGAGCAGATCAACAAGGGCATGACGCTGTCCGAGTTCAAGTTCATCTTCTGGTGGGAATGGGCGCACCGGCTGCTGGGCCGGTTCGTCGGCGTGGCGTTCTTCGTGCCGCTGGTGTGGTTCTGGGCGCGCGGCCAGATCGAGCCGCGTCTGAAGCCGCGGCTGGTGGGGCTGTTCCTGCTCGGCGGGCTGCAGGGCGGAATCGGCTGGTGGATGGTGACCTCGGGTCTCGTCGACCGGGTCGACGTCAGCCAGTACCGGCTGGCGGTGCATCTGACGATCGCCTGCGTGATCTTCTCGTGGGCGCTGTGGCTGGCGCGCGGGCTTGCGCCGCAGCGCGAGACGCAAGAGGCGGCGCGCGGGCAGGCCGGCTTCGCCAAGCTTCTGGTGGCGCTCGGGCTGGCGCAGATCTTTCTCGGCGGGCTCGTGGCCGGGCTGCACGCCGGGCTGACCTACAACACCTGGCCGCTGATGGATGGCGAGCTGGTACCCTCGGGCATGCTGATGGTCGAGCCCGCGTGGCGGAACTTCTTCGAGAACATCACCACCGTGCAGTTCCAGCACCGCGTCGGCGCCTATGTTTTGTTCGGCTGTGCCCTGTGGCATCTGATCGACGTGCGCCGCCGCAGCCCCGGAAGCCGGCACGCGAAGCGCGCCATGGGCGCCTTCATGGCGGTGACCTCGCAGGCGGTGCTCGGCATCGCCACGCTGCTGCTGGTGGTGCCGTTCTGGCTGGCGCTGGCGCATCAGGCGCTGGCCGTCGCCGTGCTCGGCATGCTGGTCGTGCACGCGCGCGGGTTCTCCGCGGCGACCCCGCGATAGGGGCGGGCGGCGAAGGAAACGCCCGCCGTGCAAGCGAGCGGACGAGGAAGAGACTGGCGCCCTTCGGGCGAATCCCTCCTGGATCCCGGGTCTGCGTGGCACCGCTTCGCGCTGCGCCGCGCCCGGGATGACAATCGAGGGTTGAAGCGCGGCGGGGAGATTGCGCTCTGTTGGTGCTTTTGATCGGCCGTTGGGCGCGCGGTGGTGCCGCGGTGGAACCGGAGGCTGCGGCGAACACGGGCTCTCTGTGAGGCTTCAATTCTCAACGTCATTCCGGGCAGCGTGCGCGCCAGCGCATCGCATGAACCGGAATCCCGGAGGGACTTACCCGTGAGGGCACACGTATTCCTCCCGCGAGCGCCTGGGGCTTTTCGGCCCTCAGAAGATGTTGGAAAGCGTCTGCGGCGGCTTTGTTCCTGGGTCCATGCCTGACACCGCGAACAACACAGTTGCCGGGTCTGCGAAGCGGTACTGCGCACCGCATCGCGCCCGGGATGACAAGCCGGGGGTCTGCGGGGCACCGCTTCGCGCTGCGCCGCGCCCGGGATGACGGGGAGGAGAAGGCCGCCGGGGAGGCCTTCTTGGCTTGCGCTGAGACCTATGCCGCGGAGAAGGCCTGATCGAGATCGCCGATGATGTCGTCGATGTCTTCCAGGCCGACCGACAGGCGGACCACCTGGGGACCGGCGCCGGCGGCGACCTTCTGCTCGTCGGTGAGCTGGCGGTGGGTGGTGGAGGCGGGGTGGATGATCAGCGAGCGGGTGTCGCCGATGTTGGCGAGATGCGAGAACAGCTGCACGTTGGAGACCAGCGAGACGCCCGCGTCATAGCCGCCCTTCAGCCCGAAGGTCAGCACCGCGCCCGCGCCCTTGGGGGCGTATTTCTGCATCAAGGCGTGGCTGGAATCGCCCGGAAGGCCGGCATAGGACACCCATTCCACCGCATCGTGGGCCTCCAGCCACTTCGCAACCGCCAGCGCGTTGTCGCAGTGACGCTGCATGCGCAGCGGCAGGGTCTCGATGCCGGTCAGGATCATGAAGGCGTTGAACGGCGAGATGGCGGGGCCGAGGTCACGCAGACCGAGGACCCGGAGCGCGATCGCGAAGGCGAAATTGCCGAAGGTCTCGTGCAGGACGATGCCCTGGTATTCCGGCCGGGGCTCGCTCAGGAACGGATATTTGCCGTCCTTCGACCAGTCGAAGGTGCCGCCATCGACGACCACGCCGCCCATGGAATTGCCGTGCCCGCCCATGAACTTGGTCAGCGAGTGGACCACCACGTCGGCGCCATGCTCGATGGGGCGGCAGAGATAGGGCGAGGCCAAAGTGTTGTCGACGATCAGCGGCACGCCGGCCTTCTTCGCGACCGCCGAGATGCCCGCGATGTCGGTGACGATGCCGCCGGGATTGGCGATCGATTCGATGAAGATCGCCTTGGTCTTCGGCGATACCGCGTTCTCGAAGTTCTCAATATCGTCGGGATCCGCCCAGACGACGTTCCAGCCGAAACTCTTGAAGGAATGGGTGAACTGGTTGATGGAGCCGCCGTAAAGCCTCGTCGAGGCAATGACCTCGTCGCCCGGCGTCATCAGCGCATGCAGCGTCAGCATCTGGGCCGCGTGGCCCGAGGCCACCGCCAGCGCCGCCGTGCCGCCTTCCAATGCTGCGACGCGCTCTTCGAGCACGGCGGTCGTGGGATTGGTGATGCGGGTGTAGATGTTGCCGAAGGCCTGCAGGCCGAACAGCGAGGCCGCATGGTCGACATCGTCGAACACGAAGGAGGTGGTCTGGTAGATCGGGGTCGCGCGCGCGCCGGTGGCCGGATCGGGCTGCGCGCCGGCGTGGATCGACAGGGTCGAGAAGCCGGGGGTCTGGTCGTCGCTCATTGGATACTCCTCCATCACGTCAACTTGTACATTCAGGTTTCAGTGATTTTTCTGGTTTTTTGAAAGGTTTTGATGGCTTTTTGAATCAATTTTGACGGTGTTTCGCGAAGCGCAAGGCCTGCGCTCAGGTGTTCGATTCCGGCGGCGGTGGGGTACGCAATCCCCGGTGCTGGAAGCCCGTTTTCAGCACCGGGCGCTTCGACGAGATGGTGCGCGAGTTGACGCCCGTCCAGCCGATCTCTCCCGAGAGCCGACCGTATTCGATCTTCGGACAGCGGTCCATGATGACCCGTAGCCCGGCCGCCTCGGCGCGTTCGGCCGCGGCGTCATTGTGCACGCCGAGCTGCAACCAGAGGACCTTGGGCAGCGGGGAGAGCGCCAGCGCCTCGTCGGTGATCGCGCCGGCGGCCTCGGAATTGCGGAACACGTCGACCATGTCGATGGCGACGGGGATATCGGTGAGGCTGGCGTAGCAGGGCCGGCCGAGGATTTCCTTGCCGGCCTGGCCGGGATTGACCGGATAGACCTCGTAGCCCTTGGCGATGAGATATTTCTGCACGAAGTAGCTCGGCCGCGCGGGGTTGGCGCTGGCGCCGACGACGGCGATGGTCTTCACGTCACCGAGAACGGCGCGGATGAAATCGTCGGAGTAGCTCAGTTGGTTCATGAGGCTGCCATGTGAACGGGACGGCGTGACGCTATTCGGAATTGCCGCGGGCGACAAGGTGTCCTCCGCCAGCGCCGGGACTGGGGGCGGCCGGCCGGCGCTACGCGCCGGTCCACTCGGGCTTGCGCTTCTCGAGGAACGCGCCGATGCCTTCCTCGGCGTCGCGCGCCAGCATGTTGTCGGTCATCACCAGGGCGCAATGAGCGTAGGCCTCGGCGAGCGGCATCTCGATCTGCTGGTGGAAGGCCTGCTTGCCGATCTTCAGCGTCAGCGCCGATTTCGAGGCGATCATCTGGGCGTATTTGGTGACCACCACGTCGAGATACTGTTTCGGCACGATGCGGTTGACGAGGCC
>JBFHII010000356.1:0-3836 GCA_041596535.1 Breoghania sp.
CCCATCACGAACTGGATGAAGATCGGCGCCTTGAAGAGCCCGCTGTCGACGCAGAACTTCAGATTGTAGAGGTGGCCGACGTCGTAGCACTCGTGCTCGAACTTGATGTCGTGGGGAGCGAGGGTTTCCGCCGCCTCGCGGATGTCGCGGAAGGTGTTGCGGAAGATGTTGCCGTCGGACCCCTCGACATAGTCCTTCTCCCAGTCGAACTTCCATTCGTCGAACCGCTTGGCCAGCGGATGGAACGAGAAGTTCATGCTGCCCATGTTCATCGAGCACATTTCGGCCGAGAACGTCGCCGCGGGCCTGATCCGGTCCTGGATCGACAGCGTCAGGGAGCCGCCGGTGGAGATGTTCACCACCGCGTCCGAGGCCTGCTTGATGCGCCCGAGAAAGGGCCGGAAGTCATCCGGATTGACCGACGGCGCGCCGGTCTCGTTGTCGCGCGCATGGAGATGCAGAATGGACGCGCCGGCCTCCGCAGCCTCGATCGCCTGCGTGGCAATGTCGTCGTAGGTGTAGGGAAGCGCATCCGACATCGTGGGCGTATGAATCGCCCCGGTGACGGCGCAAGTGATGATCGTTTTTTTCTGACGCGCCATATCAGGCTCCTTTTTTGTCGATGCGCCGCACCCGGAAACCGAGCGGGAACAGTTCGAGGTCGTATCGGCTGCGGATCAAGCCCCAGATGCCCTTGGGCGCCTTCAGCATGACGAAGATGGCCACGAAGCCGAGGACCATCAGGTAGATCGTACCGAGATCGGCGAGCGTCTCGCGCAGCGCGAAGAACACCAGGGTGCCGATGATCGGCCCCTCGATGGTGCCGATGCCACCGATCACCACGATAAAGATCACGAAGGCCGTCCAGTCGTTGACGTTGAACGCGGCATCGGGCGAGATCCGAAGTTTCTGAAGGAAGATCAGCGCCCCCACCATCGCCGTCAGCGCCGAGGTGACGACATAGACGAGGAATTTCGTCCGCCAGATGTCGATCCCGAGCGAGGCCGATGCCAGTTCGTTGTCGCGGATCGCGGTCAGCGCCAGTCCCTTGCGTGAGCGAAGGAACAGGTAGATCGCCGCAACCACCAGCACCGCCATGCCGAGCGCCAGCCAGTACGACAGCGCCTCGCGGGCGCTGCGCCCGTCGGCCAGCGACTGGATGATGCCGGTGGGCAGCGAGGTGCCGGAGCCGCCGCCGAGTGCGGAAATCTGGGCGAAGACCAGGCGGAACACCTCGGCGATTACCCACGTGCCGATGGCGAAATACGCCCCGCGCAGCCGGAAGATGAGGGCCGCGACCGGAACCGACACCAGCGCCGCCAGCAAACCGGCGGCGGCGATCGCAAGCACCGGGGGAACGCCCGCGAATATCGTCAGCGCGAACAGAAGATATCCGCCGAAGCCGACATAGGCCTGCTGTCCGACCGAGACGAGCCCGGCGTAGCCCGCCATCAGGTTCCACAGGCAGGCCAGGGACAGGTAGAGAAACAGCTCACCGAACAGGCGCAGGTCGGCCCTGCCCGCCCACCATGGCGCCGCGATCAGCAAAACGAGTGCGATGGCGGCGACAACGGCGGCGACCTGGGCGGCGCGCGATGTCCGCGTGACGCGGTACTGGGCTGCGCTCATCCGTCCACCCTCGGAAACAGGCCATTCGGGCGCACGGCCAGAATGAACAGGAACACCACGTGGCCCGCGAGCAGCTGCCAGCCGGGATCGATCTTGGCGCCGACCGTCTGTGCGACGCCCAGGATCACGCCCCCCGCCAGCGTTCCCCAGAGATTGCCCAGCCCGCCGATGATCACGGCTTCGAAGCCGAAGATCAGCCGACCACCGCCGATCGAGGGATCGAAACTGGTGCGAATTCCGAGGAACAGGCCGGCAATCGCCACCACGGCGAGCGACAGCGCCATGGCAAGTCCGAAGACGTGCGCCTTGTTCAGCCCCATCAGCTGCGCGATGTCCTGGTTGTCGGACGTGGCCCGGAAGGCGCGGCCGAGCGGCGTGTGGTAGAACACCCATTGAAGCCCGGCGACGACAGCCACCGCGACCGCGAACGTCATCACCGGCAGCACGCCCAGGGTCAGGCCGCCGAGATCGAAGCTCGCGGTCTCCAGCGCACCGGCATTCATCTTTTGCGGGTCGGCGGTGAAGGCCTCAAGCAGCGCGTTCTGGATGATTACCGACAGCCCGAAGGTGACCAGCAGCGGCGGCAGGAGATCGTCGCCCAGAGTCCTGTTGAGCACGCCGCGCTGCAGCAGGTACCCGAGGCCGGCCATCACCGGGATGACCGCGACCAGTGACAGGAGCGGATGCACGCCAAGCGCGACGCTCGTGGTCAGCCCGAAATAGGCCGCGAGCACGATCAGGTCGCCATGCGCGATGTTGACCAGCCGCATGACGCCGAAGATCAGGCTCAGTCCGGCCGCGAACAGCGCGTAGAGCCCGCCCAGCAACATCCCCTGCACGATCGCGTTCAGCCACTCCATCTCACTCGATCCCGAAATAGGCGCGGCTGATATCCTCGCGCGACAGTTCGTTCGACGCCCCCTCCAGCGACACCCGGCCTTCTTGCAGGCAGTAGACGCGGGAGGAGACCGACAGCGCCTTGGTGATGTCCTGCTCCACGATCACCGCGCTCATGCCGCCGCCGACGATGCCGGGAAGCGCGGTGTAGATGTCGCGGATGATGATCGGCGCCAGGCCGAGGCTGATTTCGTCAAACAGGATCAGGTCCGGGTTGGCCATCAGCGCACGACCGATGGCGACCATTTGCTGCTGGCCGCCCGACAGCGAGGTCGATGCCTGGTTCCGCCGCTCCTTGAGGATCGGAAACAGCCCGTAGACCGCTTCCAGCGACCACGGCCCGGCCCGGCCGATCCGGCCGCCGATCATCAGGTTTTCCTCGACCGACAGCGACGGGAACAGCTGCCGCCCCTCCGGCACGAGCGCGATGCCCCGTGCCGCCACCTGGTCGGCCCGAAGCCCGCCGATGGGCTCGCCGCGGTAGCGGACCTGTTCCGCCTCGTTGCGCATCAGGCCCGAAATCGAGCGCAGCAGCGTCGACTTGCCCGCTCCATTCGCGCCGATGATCGCCAGGACCTCGCCCTCGTTGACATGCAGATCGACTCCGTAGAGCGCCTGAAAATCGCCGTAGAACGCCTCAAGTCCGCGGATGTCGAGGATCGGCTCAGGCATGGGCTTCGATCCCCAGATAGATCTCCTGAACTTCGCGGCTCTCCATCACCGTCTTCGGATCGCCCTCGCCGATCTTGCGGCCGAAATCGATCACGATCAGCCGGTCGACCACGGCAAGCAGCGCATGCACGACATGCTCGATCCAGATGATGGACACACCCGTGGCGCGGATATCCTTGATCGTCGATACAAGCGTCCGGCACTCGGCTTCGGTCAGCCCGCCGGCGATCTCGTCCAGCAGCAGCAGCCGCGGCTTCGCGCAAAGCGCGCGCGCCAGTTCCAGCCCCTTCCGGTCGAGCAGCGTCAGCCCGCCGGCGCGCGTGTTCGCCTTGGAAATGAGGCCCGTCTGGTCCAGCACATCGAGACACAACCGCTCGGCGTCGCGCCCCGACAGGCCCGCCGCCTGGGTGGCGGCGACCATCGCGTTCTCGAACACCGTCAGATGCGCGAAGGGCTGCGGCACCTGGAAGCTCCGGGCGATGCCGGCGCGGCTGCGGCGCGCGGCGCTGAGCGGCGTCGCGTCGCGTCCCTCGAAGATCACGGCACCGGAATCCGGCCTCATCGTCCCTGTGATCAGATTGAACATCGAGGTCTTTCCGGCGCCGTTCGGGCCGATGACGCCAAGCGCCTCCGCTTCC
>JBFHII010000357.1:0-3825 GCA_041596535.1 Breoghania sp.
ATTCCTGTTCGCCGGCGTCCTGTTCGTCACCGGACATCTCGCCGTCCTGCGAATCGGCGTCCTCCTGGCCGTCGGCGTCCTCGCTGTCGCCGGAGGTCGCGTCCGAGCGCTCGTCCTGGCCGTCTTCCTGCTCCTGATCGTCCTGGTCTTCGGGATTTTCCGAGCCCAGTTCGTCGGCCATGTCGAGATCGGCGAGCAGGTCGCGCACGGTCTGCGCGAAGCCCTTCTGGTTGTCGACACAGGTGGAGAGCGTATCCAGCGTGCGGCCGCCCTTATCCTCGACCCATTGCCGCCAGGCGTCGACCAGCGGCGCGGCGTTCTGCGGCGGCCTCTGGCCGGTCAGCCGCTCGCGCACGATCAGCGCCAGCGCTTCCTCCAGCGGTGCATCCGATTGCGACGAGACTTCGGTCTCGCCCGCGTAGCGCGCCTCCAGCATGGCGGTGATGTTGCCGGCCACGCCGGTCATCGCCCGCGCGCCGATGGCTTCGCAACGCGCCTGTTCCACGGCCTCGAAGATGCTGCGGGCGTTCTGGCCTTCCGGCGCAAGCTGCCGGTGCACTTTGGGATCATGGCAGGCCATCCGCAGCGCCAGCGCATCGCCGTGACCGCGGGTGATCGCGATGTCGCGGGCGCTCGCCTTGCGCGGCAGATCCGGCAGCCGCGCCCGCTCGCCGCTGATCCCGGGCTGATCGGAGGAAAACACGACCTCCAGCTCCGGTTCGCGTGCGATCGCCCGCATGGTGACGGACACCGCGCGCTTGAACGTGTCGTTGGGCGAATCGCCCCGACCGCCTGGATTGCTGTTGCTGCCCGGCCCTGCCATGCCGCCTACCTCTTCACGCCTGAGGGAACCAGGATGTGCTAGCTCAGCGCCACATTGGCCGACGATTCCGGCAGATCCTCGCCGAAGCAGCGCTGATAGAACTCGGCCACAACCGGGCTTTCCATCTCGTCACACTTGTTGAGGAAGGTCATCTTGAAGGCAAAGCCGACGTCGCCGAAGATATCGGCGTTCTCGGCCCAGGTGATGACCGTCCGCGGGCTCATGACGGTGGACAGATCGCCGTTCATGAAGGCGTTGCGGGTCATGTCGGCGACGCGCACCATCTTGGAGACGGTGTCGCGGCCTTCCTCGTTCTGGAAGAATTTCGCCTTCGACAGGACGATCTCCACCTCGTTGTCATGCGGCAGGTAGTTCAGCGTGGTGACGATCGACCAGCGGTCCATCTGGCCCTGGTTGATCTGCTGCGTGCCGTGATAGAGGCCGGAGGTATCGCCCAGGCCCACCGTGTTGGCCGTGGCGAACAGGCGGAAGGCGGGGTGCGGCTTGATGACCCGGTTCTGGTCGAGCAGCGTCAGGCGGCCGGAGGCCTCCAGCACGCGCTGGATCACGAACATCACGTCCGGCCGGCCGGCGTCATACTCGTCGAAAACCAGCGCCGTGTTGGTCTGCAGCGCCCAGGGCAGAATGCCATCGCGGAATTCCGTGATCTGCTGGCCGTCCTTGATCACGATGGCGTCCTTGCCGATCAAATCGATGCGCGAGATATGCGCATCGAGATTGACGCGCACGCACGGCCAGTTGAGCCGCGCCGCGACCTGCTCGATATGCGTCGATTTGCCGGTGCCGTGATAGCCCGTCACCATCACCCTGCGGTTGCGGGCAAAGCCGGCCAGAATGGCAAGCGTGGTCGGCTTGTCGAACAGGTAGTCGGGATCGACGTCCGGCACATGCTCGGTCACCTGCGAATAGGCGGGCACTTCCAGGTCGCTGTCGATTCCGAACACCTGCCTGACGGAAATCGTCATGTCGGGCATGTCGGGGTAGGTCTCTGCGGCTTCAGTCATCGATCCTCCGAAGGCCCCGGAGCAGGGCGCATACGAACGTGTGAGAGGTTTGCGCGCAGCCTAAGGCATGCGATTGCCATGGCCTAGAGCGTTTCGCGCGAAAACGGTTTCGTTTTCATGGATGGAAATCACCCGGAAGACCGGACCCGGGGGCCCGATTGCCGGCTAACAGAGACCGGCCTGCTTCAGGATGTTGTAGGCCTTGATGATCTCGCTGAGCTGATCCTCGCTGGAGCGGTCACCCCCATTGGCGTCCGGGTGGTGCAGCTTGACCAGCTCCTTGTAGCGCGCCTTAATTTCGGGGCCTTTGGCCGTGCCGTCAAGATTGAGCACCCCGAGCGAGCGCCGTTCCAGCGCCAGAAGCTTGCGCTTGCGGGTCTGCTGCACCGGATCGGGCCGCGTCGCGCGTTCCCCGTCGAACAGGCTGAACGGATCCTGCATGCCCGAAATATCCGCACCGGAGGCTTTCGCGGCCTGCTTTTCGTCAACGCCCATCCGCCATGTCGGCCGGTGGCCGGTCAGCGCATCCTTCTGGAAACTGCGCACCTGCGTGTCGTTCATCCCGTCGAAGTAGTTGTAGGACTTGTTGTACTCGCGCACGTGGTCGATGCAGAAATTCAGATACTGCCCCTCGGCGCCGCGACCTTTTGGCGCACGATGCGGCCCCGGGAGATCGCAACCTTCCCACTGGCACATGGGCGCACTGTCCGCGCGCGGAGCTTCCTTGCCGCGCTTGGCGCCCTTGGCGCCCTTGCTGCCCTTGATTCGGATGCTGTCGAAAATTTTGGAATCGAGTTTCATTTCGTCATTCTGGCTTCAAGCTGGTATCGGAACACGACAGGCGGTCTCCGAACCGCGCGACAGGACGGGTGCAGCATAGGTGCGGCATCAGCAGGCGTCGAATCTGTATCGTTGCAGATGGCGCAGCCGAAACAAGTAGCAATGGAACGACCATGAATACAAGAGAGCGGATCGAAACAAAGCTGCGCGCGGGGCTGGCGCCCGAGGCCCTGGAGGTGATCGACGAATCGCATCTGCACGCCGGCCATGCCGGCGCGCGCGAGGGTGGCGAAACCCACTATCGCGTCGTTGTGCGCGCCGCGGCCTTCGCCGGCAAGAGCCGGCTGGAACGCCACCGCATGGTCAACGCCCTGCTGGCTGACGAACTTGCCGGCACCGTGCACGCGCTCGCCGTCCGCGCCTCGGCGCCCGGCGAAACCGCGTGAACGGCACACCCGTTCCGGACTAGCCCGCCGTCTCCGCGCGCACGGGAACATCGCTGCGCGCACGCTCGACACTGTCGCCGTTCAACGGCATCACCCGCAGCCGCGTGATGCGATTCTTTTCCTTGCGCATCACGGTGAAGCGGAAGCCGTGGAAGGTGAACACCTGCCGCTCCTCGGGGATCATCCGGGCGTCGTGGATCACCAGGCCGGCGATGGTCGTCGCTTCCTCGTCGGGCAGCCGCCAGTCCATCGCCCGGTTGAGATCGCGCACCGGCACCGAGCCGTCGGCGATCACCGAGCCGTCGGGCTGCGGCCGCACGCCTTCCACCACCACGTCGTGCTCGTCGGAAATCTCGCCGACGATCTCCTCCAGGATATCCTCGAGCGTCACCAGTCCCATCACCTCGCCGTATTCGTCGACGACGAGGGCGAAATGGCTCTTGCGCTTGAGGAAGCTGTTGAGCTGATCCTGCAGCGAGGTGTTTTCCGGCACGAACCACGGCGCCGCCGCGATGTCCTCGATGTCGAGGTTCTCGATATCGCCACCGCAGGCATTGTAGGCGCGGAGCAGGTCCTTGGCGTGCAGCACGCCGACGATGTTGTCGGGCGCGTCGCGCCACAGCGGCAGCCGCGTGTAGGCGCTCGACAGAACCTCGTCGATCAGCGTCTTGGGCGGCGCACCCGCAGTCAGCGCATGCATGTTGGTCCGGTGCACCATGACGTCGGAGACGTCCATGTCGGCCAGGTCCAG
>JBFHII010000358.1:0-3813 GCA_041596535.1 Breoghania sp.
CATGATCGCGCCGGGATAATCCTCGATTTCCTTGACGACCTGCTTCAGCCGCTCCTCGAAATCGCCGCGATACCGCGTGCCGGCGAGCAACGCGCCCATGTCGAGCGAGACGATCGTGGCGTCCGCCAGCACTTCCGGCACGTCGCCCTTGACAATGCGGCGCGCCAGGCCCTCGGCAATCGCCGTCTTGCCGACGCCGGGGTCGCCGACGAACAGCGGATTGTTCTTCTGGCGCCGGCACAGGATCTGGATCGTGCGCTGGATTTCCTTGTCGCGGCCGATCAGCGGATCGATCTTGCCCTTGCGCGCCTTCTCGTTGAGGTTGACGCAATAGGCCTCCAGCGCATCCGACTTCTTTTTCACATCCTCGCCATCCTCGACCGTCGCGGCGTCGTCCTCCACGCCGTGCGCGGGACGGTGCTCGGAACTGCCGGAGCGCTTGGCGATGCCATGCGAGATGTAATTGACCGCGTCGTAACGGGTCATGTCCTGCTCCTGCAGGAAATAGGCGGCGTGGCTCTCACGTTCGGCGAAGATCGCCACCAGGACGTTTGCGCCGGTCACCTCTTCACGGCCGGACGACTGGACATGGATCACCGCGCGCTGGATGACCCGCTGGAATCCGGCCGTCGGCTTGGAATCGTCGTCGGTGTCATGCACCAGATTGTCGAGTTCGGTGTCGATGTACTCGATCAGGCTGCGCCGCAGCAGGTCGATATCGACGTTGCAGGCACGCATGACTGCTGCGGCGTCCTGATCATCGAGCAGGGCGAGCAGCAGATGCTCAAGCGTGGCGTATTCCTGGCTTCTCTCGTTGGCCAGCGCCAGCGCCTGGTGGAGTGCCTTTTCAAGGCTGCGGGAAAATGACGGCACGTGCGTCCCCTATTTCTTTTCCATCACGCATTGCAGCGGATGCTGATGCCTGCGTGCGAAATCCATCACCTGGGTCACTTTCGTCTCGGCGATCTCGTAGGTGAAAACGCCGCATTCCCCCACCCCATGCTGATGGACGTGAAGCATGATGCGGGTCGCGTCATCCTGGTTCTTCTGGAAGAACCGCTCCAGCACATGGATCACGAATTCCATCGGCGTATAGTCGTCGTTCAACAGAAGCACGCGGTACATGTTCGGCCGTTTGGTCTTCGGCCGCGTTTTCGTTACGACGCCAGTGCCGCCATCGATATCATCGCGATTGTTCTTGCTCATCCCGATCCGGCTCAATCATTCTCCCGGTCCCAGATACCCGGTTCCCAATACCGGGTCCCAGATGCCCGGCCCCATTTACGCGGTCCCGGGCACTCGGCCCCAGGCACTTGAGCCCCGGCACTTGGACCCTGACGCCCGGCGCCTGCAAACCCCAGGCAACGCCTGCTTCCAGGCGCCACGTCAAAACCCGGCTTCAAGGCAGTTCGGATCCCGGGCCATCCCGAACCGCCCCCTCAACGCCGGCCGGTTAATCCTGCCGTTCCCTCAGTTCCATTGCAATTCGCAATTCTATGAGGAAGGCTGCTTCCGGTCGCAATCCTGATCACTGTCGGCAGTCGGACCACCGGCGCGATCTCCCGATCGCCCCGTTTGAAATCGGCCCGGGCGACTGCCCCTGCCGATCCGGCGCGAACCGAATTGTGATGTAAGTGCGCCTATGGGGAATTGTAAGCCGCTGAACGGCACGTGCAATGGGTGAAGACGCGTTCGGCGATAAATATTGCGATATTCCGCGCGGCCCGGGACCGCCCGAGCCTCCGCTTGCAGCCGCCGCAGCGCGGAACACCGCACCGCCAGACAGTTTTCACAAGGGAGGCATTCAGACAAAGAAAAAGCCCGGACACGTGCCGGGCTTTTCAAAATCGAGAAACAGCAGTCACGCGCGGCATGAGCCGCGCACCGGACGTGCCGTCTTACTTGGTCGCCTTGCCGAGAGCCGTCTCGTAGGACGAGAAAGCCTCACGGGCGAGGTCGACATACATCTCGTTGAGCTTGGTCATCTCGCTGACCATGCCCGAGTAGCTCGACTTGACGAATTCGCTCTGGACCTCAAGTGCCTTGTCCGGGCTCTTGGCCGCGATCACTTTTTCGAACGCCGCGGTGCCATCCTCGAGCGACTTCTTCGAGTAGTCTGCATATTCGGTCGCAATCGCCTGCAGACCCTTGCTCAGGGAGCCGAAGCTCTTCATCGCCTGGTCCATGCTGTCCTTGCTGACCTTCTGAATGTCTTCAAAGCCGCTAATCATTGTCCGGTACCCTTTCAAATCGGAGCGCCAGATTCAATCTGTTCCGCGAGCGCTCATTCGCTGAACAATCCGGAATATATGTGCACCGCACAAAATTGTCAACAGGCTATGTTGCAATGCAATATAAACAGATCCGTCGCACTGCGGTCCATTTTCTCGTGTCTGTCGGAATGGCTTTACACAATCGTAACCGCGTTTCTGCATGCTGCGCTGACAGGGAATGGCACCTGCGGCGCGACACAGTACCGTCGGGCCGACACGAAGGTTGCACATGACCCCCCGGCGCGTTCCTTGCGGATGAAGACCGGGACGGCCAGAATCGCAGGCCTCTGCCTGCATATGCCATAGCGTAACGATCAAGTCCGGCCCGCGGATCGCCCGCCGCACACCGGACAGTTCGAAGTGAGTTCATACATGTTATCGCGCGTAATTCGTACCGGAACCGCCATCAGGAAAGCGCTGCGCGCTTTGACGGTCCTCAGTGTCGCCATCGCGGCCTGTGGCCTGGTAACACTCCCGGCACAGGCGAACTCCAAGTACGCCGGAATTGTCGTCGACGCGAAGACCGGCAAGGTCCTGTATTCGAACTCGGCCAATGCGAGGCGCTACCCCGCATCGACGACCAAGATCATGACGCTCTACATCCTTTTCGAGGAACTGGAGGCCGGCCGGATATCCCTGGGCTCGAAATTCAAGGCGTCGGCGAATGCTGCCGCCGAAGCGCCCTCGAAGATCGGCCTCAAGCCTGGCCAGACGCTGTCGGTGAAGGATGCCATCGGCGCATTGGTCACCAAGTCGGCCAACGATGTCGCCACCATGGTGGCCGAGAACATCGAAGGCTCCGAGTCAGCTTTCGCCCGCCGCATGACGGAGACCGCTCATCGGCTGGGCATGAGCCACACCCAGTTCCGCAACGCGCATGGCCTGCCGAATTCCAAGCAGTACACCACGGCGACCGACCTTGCGACCCTCGGCCGCGCGATCCAAGATCATTTTCCGAAGTATTACAAATACTTCTCCATGCGCTCCTATTCGATCGCGGGACGCCGGTACGGCAACCACAACAAGCTTCTGGGCCATGTGAAGGGCGTCGACGGCATCAAGACCGGCTATACCCGTGCTTCGGGCTTCAATCTGGTCTCATCGGTGAGCCACCGCGACCGGCACATCGTTGCCGTCGTCCTGGGCGGCCGCACCAGCCGCTCGCGCGACGCGCAGATGAGGAAACTGATCGCCGAGTACCTGCCCAAGGCAAGCACCGGCAAGCGCACCGCACCCCTGATGGCCGGCCGCGCCTCGCGTTACGTCGTCATCGTCGAGGCACCCCTGCCGCCTGTCAAGCCGGTCCTCCAGTTCGCTCAGACGCCGAAGGCGGTTCCCGTCGCCGCGCCGGAACTTTCCGTTGCCAGCGCCGCACCGGCGATCCCGCCCGTGCCGCCGCGTCCCGATGTCGGCCAGGGCGATGCCGGCGATCTCACCGTCGCCTCGATCGGCAAGGTTCCGACGCCGACCGCCCGCATCGCAGCCGCCTATTCCCTTGGATTGGGCGCGACCGGCAAGGGCCCGTTGCGGCTCGACGCCG
>JBFHII010000359.1:0-3805 GCA_041596535.1 Breoghania sp.
ATCCCGAATGCTCATCGGAAAGCGTTCTCGAAGCGGCGCATCTCGCCGGCGTGCACGATCTTGTTAGGGCGCTTCCCGATGGCTTCGACACGATGATCGGTGAGGGCGGCGCGCGCCTGTCCGCAGGACAGCGGCAGCGCATCGGCCTCGCTCGTGCGCTTTACGGCGCGCCGTTCCTGCTGGCGCTCGATGAGCCGAACTCCAATCTCGATGGGGATGGTGAGGCCGCGCTATCGGCCGCAGTGCAGGCCATGCGCGCCATGGGCAGCATCGTGATTGTTGTCGCCCATCGCCCGAGTGCCATCGCCGCCGTGGACAAGCTGCTCTACATCAAGGATGGCCGCCAGGTGGCCTTCGGCCCCAAGGAGGCGGTGCTGGCGCAGATCAATCAGCTCGCGGGCCAGTCCGGTCCGCGGGGACCGGGAGGCCCCGGCCAGCCAGGCGGAGGCGGGCCGTTGAAGGTGGTCAGGACCGATGGATAGAAGTCCGCGTGATCATGTGGCCGCGTCTTTGCGGCGCAATCTGCTGTTCGGCGGCATGTTGGTTTTGCTGTTGCTGGGTGGTGTCGGCGGCTGGGCAGCCACGGCCAGTATCGGGGGCGCGGTGATTGCTTCGGGCGCGGTGGTCGTCCAGTCCAACGCCAAGCGGGTACAGCATCAGGAGGGCGGCATCGTCGGGGAGATCCTCGTGGAGGAGGGCGATTTCGTCGAGGCGGGTGACCTTCTCGTGCGCCTCGACGATACCGTCGTGGTCGCCAATCTGGCGGTGGTCACCAAGCAGATCGACGAGTTGCGCGCCCAGGAGGCCCGGCTGACCGCCGAGCGCGACGCGCTCGATACGATCACATTCCCGGATGAGCTGCTGCGTCGTCGCGATGCGGAACCGCAGGTTGCGTCGGGGATCACCGGCCAGCAGGCGCTGTTTGAGGCGCGGCACGCCAGCCTTGAGGGGCGCAAGTCGCAGCTGCGGGAACAGATCTCGCAGACCGAACAGCAGATCACCGGGCTCGAAGTGCAGCGCGACGCCAAGGCGGAGAGCATCGCGCTGATCGACGATCAACTCGCCGACTATGAGCAGTTGCATGAAAAGGGGCTGCTGCCCAAATCCCAGATCACGGCGTTGAAGCGGGCCCGGGCCGATCTGTCGGGCGCCCGCGGCGGGTTCATTTCGCAGATCGCCCAGGCGCGGGAAATGATAGGCGAGCGGCGCATTCAGATCATCCAGCTGGACGAACAGTTCCGCGAACAGGTTCTAACCGAACTGCAGACGGTGCGATCCAAGATCGCGCAACTGCAGGAACAGCAGATCGCGGCCCGCGACCGGCTGCGCCGGGTCGACATCCGGGCGCCGCAATCCGGCGTCGTGCATCAGCTTGCGGTGCACACCGTCGGCGGCGTGATCGGTGCCGGCCAGACCCTGATGTTCGTGGTGCCGGGATCGGATGTGCTGATCGCTGAGGCACGGGTGCGGCCCATCGATGTCGATCAGGTGCATGCCGGCCAGGGAGCCATCATTCGGTTGTCGAGCTTCGATCAGCGCACGACGCCCGAACTCAAGGCCCGGGTGATGACCCTGTCGCCGGATCTCAGCCGCGACGCGGTGACGGGCGTGAGCTACTACACCGCGCGGCTGGTCATCGAGGACGGCGAACTCGAAAAGCTCAATGGCAAGCGGCTGGTGCCGGGCATGCCCGTGGAGATGTTCATTGAGACCGGCGAGCGCTCGGTGCTTTCCTACCTCGTCAAGCCGCTCAGTGATCAACTCGCGCACGTGTTCCGCGAGAGTTGAGGCGGTATCGCGTACCGGATCGCTGAGTCACAATCTTGGCCTGATCCCGGCAAGCCGGATTGGTTCTACTCAATCACGCCTTTGGTGCTGAAGTTGCAGACATCGGCCATCTTGCCGTATGCCTCGGGGAAACCCGCGAGGGATGCGGTGTAGATAATGTCCTGCCCGCGTGTGATCTCGACCTGTCCGGCGCGGCGCATTGCCTGAAGCGTACTGAGGTTTTCTTGCGGGTTGGAAAATCCCGCTTGAGCTTCGGCAAAGTCGTCATCGTAGGACCCGGTGACTGCCTTTGCGGCGGCGCTGTAACCATCGTCAAACTCGAGATTGATGGTCTCTCCGTTCCGCATCCGGGTGGCTTGATGTTGCGGCGGGAACTCTTCAACGGCGACGTTCGGATAGGCCTCCGGTGGACCGGCATCGCCTTTCGTGAAGGTAACCGAGAGGATCGGGTAGCCGTTACCGCCTGTGTACGCGATACACGTGATGTGAATGTCCGCTCCGGTCTCGATTGTCTGAGCTCTGACCGTCCAGTCGTGATAGTGCCAGTATTGCATCTCGGCCGAGGCAGAGATGCTCAGAAGCGGCGTCGCGATGACAAGGGCGGCGGCCATTGCAGTCAAACAGGCATGCATTGACGGTCCTCGCTTTCGGCTCATTCGCAAGTTGGCGCAATGATCGTGCTACCACAGTCGCTGGCGGACGTTTGAACTGGATTGCTGATGTGAGCGGCGAGAGCGGTTCGATGATATGGAGATAGGCGGGTTCTCATCAACATCGTCACCTCCAATTGCCATTCGGGGCGAGCATAGCGAGACCGGGACCCAACAACCATTGTCTCTGATTGCGGCGCGTTAGACCTCGCGCCGATGTTTACAGGGGCCGGGCACGCAGGTCTGGACTTTCAAGGACACCGGATCTGCGCCGAATTCTGTTCTTTTACTCACCAATCAGTCAGGCTGATGTCCGCTCGCGAGAACATGCCGCGGCGATGGGCTCGATAAAGTGGAGGTTCGTGCTACTCGATCACGCCTTCGGTGCTGAAGCCGCAGGCTTCGGCCATCTTGCCGTAGGCGGCGGTGAAACCATTGAGTGATGCGGTGTAGACAACATCACGCCCGCGGATGATTTCAAGCTGTCCGGCACGCCGCATCCCTTGCAGCATCTGGAGATTGCCCGGCATGTCGTAGAATCCCGCCTCCGCTTCGGCAAAGCCGTCTTCGTCGAAACCGGCAGTAGCCCTGGCGACGGCGCCGTCGCCATCGTCGAACAGGAAATTGATGGTGTCGCCGTCCTGCATCAGGGTCGTGTGGTGCCGCGGGGCGTGTTCCTCGATGGCGACGCTCGGATAGGCGTATGGGGGGCCGGCGTCGCCGTTCGACAGGGTTACGGAAACGATCGGGTCGCCGTCACCGCCGGTGCGGGCCCTGCAGGTGACACGGACATCCTGGCCTGTGTCGATCGTCTCGGCCGTGACCGTCCAGTCGCGGTAGTCCCAATATTGGATTTCGGCCATTGCCGGCATGCTCAGAAGGGCGAATGTTCCGGTTAGGGCTACACTCATCGCGGTCAGTTCAAGACGCATTGTCAGTCCTTGGATGTCTGGAAATTCAGGCCGTCGCGGCCGTGGTGGCGCTGCGGACGATGTCGGGTCTGCTCGCCGGCGTCATCAGGCTTTGCATTCGCTGGACGCGGTCTCGATCGTCGCCGTAGGATATCAGCGTCGCCAGCGTGCCGCTCGGGCTCGCATCAACATAGCGCGGTTTGGGGAAATCGCGGTCAAGGGCCGTGAGCACCGCCGGGAAATCGATCGGGTCGCGAACCAGCTGCCACAGGTGATCGGGTGCAAAACCGTCCAGGCGGCCGCCGGTGGCCGCGCTGTAGACCGGCATGATCGCATCCCGCGCGGCCGGAAGCGCCTTCAGGCTTTGGCTGAAGGGGTGTTGTAGTGCAAACACGGCTGGCGAATGAAACGCCCGGGGTACGGGCAGGCGGGCGATGGGCACGCCGCGTTCCGACA
>JBFHII010000360.1:0-3795 GCA_041596535.1 Breoghania sp.
GTCCGGCGGAACCGGACGGCGTTTGGTATTCGTTCGACAGACGCCTGTCTTCAGTGAACGCGCTCGATGCAGAAATCAACCACGTCGAGCAATGCCTGCTTGTGCGCGGACTTGGCCAGCGGTGCCAGCGCATCGCGCGCGACCGCACCATAGTGACGCGCACGCTCCACCGTGTCGTCCAGCGCGCGATGCTCGCGGATCAGCTCGATCGACCGTTCCAGATCACCATCCCGGATATCGCCCTGCTCCAGGCAGCGCTTCCAGAAGGCACGATCTTCGTCGGAGCCGCGGCGATAGGACAGCACCACCGGCAGGGTGATCTTGCCCTCGCGGAAATCATCACCGACCTCCTTGCCGAGATCGGCGCTCTTCCCGCCATAGTCCAGCGCATCGTCGACGAGCTGGAACGCATAGCCCAAGTTCATGCCATAGGAACGGCATGCCGCGCGTTCGGCAGCGCCGGCGCCGGCGATAATCGGCCCGACTTCGGCCGCGGCGGAAAACAGTGCCGCCGTCTTGGCCTTGATCACCGCCAGATACTCGTCCTCGGTCGTCTCGGTGTTTTTCGCGGCGCCAAGTTGCAGGACCTCGCCTTCGGCAATGACAGCCGCGGCATCGGCGAGCACCGACAGCGCCTCCATCGATCCGACCTCAACCATCATCTTGAAGGCCTGGCCGAGCAGAAAATCGCCCACCAGCACGCTGGCCTGGTTGCCCCAGAGCTTGCGCGCGGCCAGTTTGCCGCGCCGCAGGTCGCTCTCGTCGACGACATCATCGTGCAGCAACGTCGCGGTGTGCATGAATTCCACCGCCGCGGCGAGCCGCACATGACCGCTCTCGCCGTAGCCGAACATCCGCGCGGTGGCGAGCGTCAGCATGGGCCGCAGCCGCTTGCCGCCCGAGGAGATCAGGTGGTTGGCAACCTCCGGGATCATCTCCACATCAGAGCCGGCCTTCGACAGGATCAGCTGATTGACAAGCTTCATGTCGCTTGCGACCAGCTCCACGAGACCGCTAATGCCGGTTTCCTGCTTCTTCTCTTCGAATGAAACGACGACGCCCACTCTCATGTTCTCCGCTCTGTCGTGCTGGGTGGCGACAATAGGGTTCATGCCATCACGCAGCAAGCCGCTGCTTGGTTGAATCTGCTGCGATCAAACAATCCGGCCCGCCCGGCGCCCGGCACGCTCGCAGCAGCGCGTGCCTGCGTCCGGCACGCCCCGTTGCCTCCCCTGCCCCAGGACAGGGTGTCCCGGGCCACCGCATCGCCAATGGTATTACCACGCCACAGGGCGGGATATTTTTCTCGGTTCGGCGTATTCTTCCGTATAGAGTGTTTCACCGACCGACGGAATGCAGGTGAATGCGCGTCTTCGCAATCCGTATAAGTGCCGAAGACCCTATGCGGGAATGGGACCGGATGCAGGAAATTCTGAGAACCAACGATATCGTGCTGATCTCATTTGTCGAGGCGCTGCTCGGAGACGCCAGTATCAAGCATGTCGTGCTGGATCAGAACATGAGCATCCTGGAAGGTTCAATCGGTGCCCTGCCGCGCCGGCTGCTGGTCGACGAGGACAAGGCGGCCCACGCCCGGGTGCTTCTGAATGACGCAGGCCTGGGCCACGAACTGGTCCCGCCACCAACGCCCGATCCATGACACTCATGCAGACTGACGCCCCCGGCGAGCGGGCAGACGTGACCCGCGATCTGTTTCTCGGCGGCATGGTCAAAGCCTGCCAGCCGCGCGCCCGGCGGCACCGGTCCGGACTGGACGCGGTGTTTCTGGCAGCCAGCCTCCCGACGAGCACATGCGGCCGGGTCTATGACCTGGGCGCCGGCGTCGGCGTCGCGGGCCTGTGCGCCGCCGCCCGCCTACCCGACATCACCGTAACCCTGGTGGAACGCGATCCGCTGGCCGCCGGCCTTGCCCGCGACAACCTGATGCTTGCCGCCAACGCCGCCTTCGCCACGCGCCTGCGCGTCATTCAGGCCGACGTGATTGCCGCGGGCCGCGAGCGCAAGGCGCAAGGGCTGGTACCGGACACCGCCGACCACGTCATCATCAACCCGCCATTCTACGCAACCGAGCACCACCACGCCTCGCCGCACACGGATCGCGCCGGCGCCCATATGCTCGCCGAAAGCGGCCTGGAGCCTTGGCTGCGCACTGCTTCCGACCTGCTGGTTTCCGACGGCAGCCTGACATTGATTTTCCATGCGGCCGGGCTCGACGCGGTGCTGGCCGCCATGCGCGGCCGCTTCGGCAATGTCACCCTATATCCGCTGTACCCGCGCCGCGGCATGAGCGCCTCGCGCATCCTGGTCCGCGGTATCCGCGGATCCCGAGCGCCCATGCGAATCCGCCCCGGCCTGGTGCTGCACGCGGATGAGGGCCACGCCTATAGCCCGGTGGCAGAGAACATCCTGCGCAATGGCGCGGGACTCGATATCGAAGACTGAGAGGTATGGCGCATGAGACGCCCTATCCGGCGCGCATCCATTCGCGCGGATCGGTGACAATATCCGTCCGGTCGCCGGCCAGCACCCGGCACAGATCCGCCACGGCATCCAGTGAATGCACCGAACGGAATTCATCCACATGCGGCAGCATCGCCCGGATGCCGCCCGCCTTGGCCTCGAAGCCCTCGTAGCGCAGCAGCGGGTTGAGCCATACGAGGCGGCGGCACGACCGGTGCAAGCGGTCCATTTCCCGCCCGAGGTCCTCTTCCGCATCTCGCTCCAGCCCGTCGGTGATCAGCAGGACAATCGGCCCGCCATGCATCACGCGACGCGACCATTTGCGATTGAATTCATGCAGCGCGGTGGCGATCCGCGTGCCTCCGGACCAGTCCTCGACGCTGTCGTTGCAGGCCTCCAGCGCCTCGTCAGGATCCTTCATGGTCAACTGGCGCGTCACGTTGGTGAGCCGTGTGCCGAACAGGAACGTGTGCACGTTGCGTCGGCTTTCCGTCAGCGCATGCAGAAAATGCAGAAACAGCCGCGAATACTGGCTCATGGAACCGGAGATGTCGCACAGCGCCACGATGGGCGGATGCACCTCGGCGGGTTTGCGATATTTCAGCGCGATGATGTCGCCGCCGGCCCGCATCGAGGCGCGCATCGTGCGGCGCGGATCCAGTCTGCGGCCACGTGCGGAGGCCACCAGCCGGCGTTGGCGGATCTTGTCGACGGGCAGGATCAGGCGTCGCAGCGCCGCCTTGGCCTCCTCGATCTCTAGCGCCGTCATTTGCGCAAAATCTTTCTTCTGAAGCACTTCCTTGCCCGAGACGGTGAAGGTCGCGTCGACCTCGATACGCTCCTTCTCCTGCTCCGGCGCGCGCCCGTGCCCCTCCTTCAGCGCCTCGGCGACGCGGGCCTGCGCCGCCTTGGGTTTTTCTGGCGTCGCGCGCGCGGGCGCCACGGGCGACAACATCGCCAGCATTTTCTCGACCAGCCCGCGCGACCTCCAGAAGATGCGGAAGGCCTCGTCGAAAACGGCGCGATGCTCGCGTTTCTTCACGAAGATGGCGTGCAGGGTCCAGTAGAAGTCCTCGCGGTCGGACAGGCCAGCCGCCTCCACTGCGCGGATGGCGTCGACGACCGCAGCCGGTCCGACCGGCAGGCCGGCGGCGCGCAGGGTGCGCGCGAAATGCACGATGTTATCGGCGAGCCGGCCGCCGGAGACCGCCTCGCGGGTGCCCGTCTCGCTCATGCGCCGGTCAGTTCCTTGCGGATCTCGTCCACCATCTGTTTGGCGGCAGAACCCTGGATGCGTTCGATATCGTCCTGATA
>JBFHII010000361.1:0-3795 GCA_041596535.1 Breoghania sp.
AGATCGTCCACCAGGCCCGCCACCAGCGGCCGCCGCTGGTGGCGGGCCTGGTGGACGATCTCGCGGCGGCCGGAATCAAGGCCTTCGGCCCCAATGCGGCGGCCGCCCAGCTTGAAGGGTCCAAGGGGTTCACCAAGGACCTTTGCGCCAAATACGCGATTCCGACCGGCGCCTATGGCCGCTTCACCGATGCCGCAAGCGCCAAGGCCTATGTGCGCGAGCGCGGCGCGCCGATCGTCGTCAAGGCGGACGGGCTGGCAGCCGGCAAGGGCGTCGTCGTCGCCATGACGCTCGACGAGGCGCTCGACGCGGTCGACGCGTGCTTCGAGGGCAGCTTTGGTGCCGCGGGCGCGGAAGTCGTCGTCGAGGAGTTTCTTGACGGTGAGGAAGCCAGCTTCTTCGCCATCTGCGACGGCGAAACCGCGCTGCCGCTGGCCACCGCCCAGGACCCCCCGCGGGTGTTCGACGGCGACGAGGGCCCCAACACCGGCGGCATGGGCGCCTATTCGCCCGCCCCGGTGATGGATGAGCAGATGGTGGCGCGCACCATGGCCGAGATCATCGAACCCACCATGCGCGGCATGGCGGCGGACGGTCATCCCTTCAAGGGCGTGCTGTTCGCCGGGCTGATGATCACCGACAAGGGGCCGCAACTCATTGAATACAATGTGCGTTTCGGCGATCCCGAATGCCAGGTGCTGATGATGCGGCTGAAGGACGACATCCTGCTGCTGATGCAGGGATCGGTCGACGGCACGCTGAAAAACATGAGCGCACGCTGGCGCGACGAAGCCGCGCTGACCGTGGTGATGGCTGCCAACGGCTATCCGGGATCCTATGAAAAGGGCACGGAGATCAGGGGGCTCGAGGCGGCGGCAGGCGATCCAGACGTCGAGATCTTCCATGCCGGCACCAAGGCCGGCACCGGGACAGACGACGGAAAAATTCTGGCCAACGGCGGCCGCGTGCTCAACGTCACCGCCCTCGGCGCATCCGTCACCCAGGCGCAACACAAGGCCTATACGGCGGTCGACGCGATCGACTGGCCGCAAGGCTTCTGCCGCCGCGACATCGGCTGGCGCGCGGTGGAACGCGAGGCCGGTTAGGCCGCCAAACTATCGATCGAGAGCGCCATGACCAAACTTCCCGAACTGTTTCCCGGCTTCTCCGACACGTTCGTGGACGGTGACGGCGCCACGCTGCATGTGCGCATCGGCGGCGACGGTCCGCCGCTGGTGCTGCTGCATGGCTATCCGCAATGCGGCGTCATGTGGCACCGGATCGCGCCCGCGCTGGCGGGTCATTTCACGGTGATCGTTCCGGATTTGCGCGGCTACGGACAGAGCTCGGTGCCGGCCTCCAACGGCGGCGAGGGCTATTCCAAACGCGCGATGGGCAACGATATTGCCGCGATGATGACCCGCCTGGGCCACCAGAAATTCGCGCTTGCCGGCCACGACCGCGGCGGCCGCGTCGCCTACCGCATGGCCTTCGACCATCCCGAGCGGCTGACCAAGGTCGCCGTCCTCGACATCCTGCCGACCTGGGACTACTGGACGCAGATGGACTGGACATCGGGCCTGCGCATGTATCACTGGCTGTTCCTGGCACAGCCCGAGCCGATGCCCGAAACCCTGATCGGCGGGGCGAAGCAGCTCTACCTGGAGCACACGCTGGCCGCCTGGACGGAAGCCAAGACCCTTGCCGCCTTCGACGAGCGCGCGCTCGCGCACTACCGCGCCTTCTTCGACGATCCCGCCCGCATCCATGCCTGTTGCGAGGACTACCGCGCCGGCGCGACCATCGACATGGCGCTGGATGCCGCGGACCGCGAGGCCGGCCGGACGATCGAGACACCCTTGCTGGCGATCTGGGGTGCGCGCGGGCTGTCGCCGCAGGGCGGCGCGCCACTGGACATCTGGCGGACATGGGCGCCGGATGCGCAGGGCGTGGGCGTCGGCGCGGGTCATTTCATCGCCGAGGAGAACCCCGACGGCACGCTTGCCGCTCTCATGGATTTCTTGCCCTAGGCAGCCATCCGCACTTGCAATGACTGCAGTGCACCCGACATGTTCGTTCGGAACAGACTGTCGGGCCGCAGGCCGCATCGGTGCGACTGTTTGATTGCCTGCCCGTACACGCATCCGTCCTGGCTTGAAAAGGTGACGACCATGGCTTCTCCGCGCATCGGCATTGCACTCGGTGGCGGCGGCGCACGCGGGCTGGCGCATATCCCGGTCCTGGAAGCCCTGGACGAGATGGGCATCCGGCCCGCCGCCATCGCCGGCACCTCGATCGGCGCGATCATCGGCGCGGGCTACGCGGGCGGACTGACGGGCACGGATCTGCGCGCGATCGCCGTCGAAACCTTCCGCAAGCGTACCGAGGCCCTGGGCAAGGTGTGGAAGCTGCGGCCGCGCAAGTTCTCCGACCTTTTTGCCGGCGGCGGACTGGCGCAGTTCGACGCCGCCCGGGTCCTGGAGATTTTCGCCGGCCCCTCGATCCCGCGCGACTTCGACGCTTTGCAGATCCCGCTGACCGTGGTCGCCACCGATTTCTACGAGTGCACCGAGGTGATCATCCGCTCGGGCGACCTGCACCGGGCGGTGGCCGCCTCAATCGCCATTCCGGTGCTGTTCAAGCCGCTGGGCTTCGAGGACCGCGTGCTGATCGACGGTGGTGTGGTCAACCCGCTGCCCTTCGACACGCTGCCGGCGGGTCTCGACGCGGTGATCGCCGTCGACGTCGTCGGCTCGCCCAACCGGCGGCACGGCCGCGCCCTGCCGACCGCCAGCGACTCGATCTTCGGCGCGACGCAGATCCTGATGCAGACCATCACCGCGGAAAAGCTGAAAACCCGCCATCCGGACATCCTGATCCGGCCGGCGATCAACGCCTTCCGCGTGCTGAACTTCCTCAAGGCGGAGGAGATCCTCGCGGTCTCGGAGCCGGTGAAAGACGAGTTGAAGCGCAAGCTGGAAAAGAAGCTCAAGAGCCTTGAGGCGGCGTAGGTCTCGCGGATGCGCCTGCGTCTAGCGCCGGTCCTTGAAGAACCCGGTGAGAATCTCGGCCGCGCGGCTCTCGCTGATGCCCGAGTAGACCTCCGGCGCGTGATGGCAGATGGCGCTTTCGAAGTAGCGCGTTCCGTGTTCCACCGCCCCGCCCTTCACGTCTCCGGCGCCGAAATACAGCCGCCGGATACGGGCAAACGAAATCGCGCCCGCGCACATCGGGCACGGCTCCAAGGTTACATAGAGATCGCAATCGATCAGCCGCTCGGATTCGAGCGCCCGCGCGGCCTCGCGGATCGCCAGGATTTCCGCGTGCGCGGTCGGATCCTTGAGCTCCAGCGTGCGGTTGCCGGCCGCGGCCAGCACCGTGCCGTCGCGAACGATCACCGCACCCACGGGCACCTCGCCGCGCGCAGCCGCCGCCTGCGCCTCGGCCAGCGCCAGTTCCATGAAACTGCGGGAGGTGATCTCGGTCCTGGAAGGAGATGTCATCGACTGACCTTGGCGGGTAATGGCAACCACCGGCGCAGGCTCGCGATCTACAGCAGCCGCGTCAAGGCGGAAGCGAAGAACAGGGCATATCCACCGTAAAGAATCCGGTGGATCGTCGGCGTCCAGCCACCCTTCTCGTCCAGAAGCGCCTGCTCCGCCTTGCGCAGGCGCGCGCGGCTGTCCGCAATCGATGCACCCATCTCCGCCGCCTGCTCCGGCGGTGCAGCCTCGAGATCCTTCTCCTGCGCCTCGAGCGCGGCAACCAGCGACCGGAGGCGCCAGATACGACGGC
>JBFHII010000362.1:0-3795 GCA_041596535.1 Breoghania sp.
CGGGCGGCATTTCGGGCGTCTGCCATTCCAGGGAATTGGCCTTCCAGGGGTTCGGCTCGGCCTTCTTGCCGTGGCGCAGGCTCCAGATGAGATTGAACAGGAACACCATCTGCGCGAAGCCGACGATCAGCGCCGCCACGGTGATGAAGGCGCTGAGCGTGTGCGCGGAGTCCGGGATGAAGGCGGTGTCGCCGAGCTCGAAATAGCGCCGCGGCACGCCCACGAAGCCGAGATAGTGCATCGGGAAGAAGATCAGGTAGGCGCCGATGAAGGTCACCCAGAAATGGAAGTGGCCGAGCGCGTTGTTGAGCATCCGGCCGCTCATCAGCGGATACCAGTGATAGATCGCGCCAAAGATCACCAGGATCGGCGCCACCCCCATCACCATGTGGAAGTGGGCGACCACGAACATCGTGTCCGACAGCGGCACGTCGACGACCACGTTGCCGAGGAACAGCCCGGTGATGCCGCCGTTGACGAAGGTCACGATGAAGGCCAGCGAGAACAGCATCGGCAGCGTCAGGTTGATCTTGGCCTGCCACAGGGTCAGCACCCAGTTGTAGACCTTGATCGCGGTCGGCACCGCGATGATCAGCGTGGTGGTGGCGAAGAAGAAGCCGAAATACGGGTTCATGCCCGAGACGTACATGTGGTGCGCCCAGACGATGAAGCTCAGCCCGCCGATGGCGACGATGGCCCAGACCATCATCCGGTAGCCGAAGATGTTCTTGCGCGCGTGGGTGGACAGCAGGTCCGAGACGATGCCGAAGGCGGGCAGCGCCACGATGTAGACCTCCGGGTGGCCGAAGAACCAGAACAGGTGCTGGAACAGGATCGGGCTGCCGCCGCCGTATTCCAGCCGCTGGCCGAATTCGACGATCGCCGGCACGAAGAAGCTGGTGCCCAGCACCTTGTCCAGCAGCATCATCACGCAGCCCACCAGCAGCGCCGGGAAGGCCAGCAGCGCCAGCACCGTGGCGGTGAAGATGCCCCAGATGGTCAGCGGCATGCGCATCAGCGTCATGCCGCGCGAACGTGCCTGCAGCACGGTGACCACGTAGTTCAGCCCGCCCATGGTGAAGCCGGCGATGAACAGGATCAGCGAGACCAGCATCAGGATGATGCCCGACTGCTGCCCGGGCGTGCCGCTGAGGATGGCCTGCGGCGGATACAGCGTCCAGCCGGCGCCGGTCGGCCCGCCGGGGGTGAAGAAGCTGGCCGCCAGCACGATCACGGCGAGCAGGTAGATCCAGTAGCTGAGCATGTTGACATAGGGAAACACCATGTCGCGCGCGCCGACCATCAGCGGGATCAGGTAGTTGCCGAAGCCGCCGAGGAACAGCGCGGTGAGCAGGTAGACCACCATGATCATGCCGTGCATGGTGACGAACTGGTAGTAGGCGTTGGCGTCGATGAAATCGAAGACCTCCGGGAAGCCCAGCTGCAGCCGGATCATCCACGACAGCACCAGCGCCACCAGCCCGATGGCCAGTGCGGTGCCGGAATACTGGATGGCGATGACCTTGGCGTCCTGGCTCCAGACGTATTTCGTCCAGAAGCTGTGCGGATGGTAGAGTTCCATCTCTCCCACCTGCGCCTCGCGGATGTGTTCGTCGGCTCCGCGGGACAGGTCTGTCGGCGTGATGTCGGCCATGTCTGTGCTCTTCCGTTTCCTCCCGCCGGGGCCATTCTCGAGCGGCTCCTCGGCTTGCGGGATGCGTCCGTATTGCGCTGCGTTCGCCTTGTGCTGCGTCCTCTCGTTATCGTCCGGCTGCCGCATGCGCGGGTGTGGCCGGTTCGCCCTGGGCGAGCGCCATCGTCCGCGGCGGCGTTCCGGGCTGCTGGCTGCGGGCCATGTACTGTTCGTAGGTTTCCAGCTCGGCGAGCCAGGCGTCGTAGTCCTCCTGGGCCTCCACGACGACCTCGCCGCGCATGATGTGATGGCCCACGCCGCAGAGCTCGGCGCAGAGGATGTCGTAGGTGCCGGCCCTGGTCGGCGTCAGCCAGAAATAGGTCACCATGCCCGGCACCATGTCCATCTTGGCGCGGAACTGCGGCACGTAGAAATCGTGCAGCACGTCGATGGAGCGCAGCTCCACCTTGACCGGCTTGTCGAGCAGCAGGTGCAGGTCGCCCGCCTCGATCAGCAGGTCGTCGCGGCCTGTCGGATCGTCGGGATTGATGCCGAAGGGATTGTCGGAGCTGATGTGGCGGACCGCCGTGGTGCCCAGCTGGCCGTCCTCGCCCGGCAGGCGGAAGTTCCATTGCCACTGGTTGCCCATCACCTCGACGACGGCGGCGTCCTTGGGCACGCTGACATACTGGTTCCAGACGAACAGCCCGGGCGCCAGCATGCCGGCGACGCCGATCGCGGTGATCACCGTCAGCCAGACTTCCAGCCGCTTGTTTTCCGGCTCGTAGTCGGCGCGCCGACCCTCCACGTTGCGGAACTTGATCAGGCAGTAGGCCATGAAACCGACCACCAGCACGAAGGCAATGCCGGTGATCCAGAACGTGATGGTGATGGTGTTGTCGATGTAGCCCCAGTTCGACGCAATCGGCGTGGACCACCATGGGCTCATGAAGTGAAACAGCACGGAGCCGGCAGCCAATATTATCAGTGCAATCGCTATTATCATGGTTATTATGCTCCAACTCTGAATGCGTCGAGTCGAATTCGCGTGCCAGGCGTGCGGGAACGTTAACACAGTTAAATGGGTCGGGAAAGATACTAAGCCTTCCGCTTGGTCAGATGGCAAAAACAATTGTAATGCAACTTGTTATGGTGTGTTATCGGATTGGTTCCTGATGCGGATGAGTGTTCGGGGGGAAGCAAGAATGAGACTGACGCTTGGTAAATTGTCGGCGCTTTTCAAGCTGCGCATCGGGCTCGCCATCACGCTGTGCGCGGCCGCCGGAATGGCGATGACCCAGGGCCCCGCGCTGCCCGCCTGGAAGGCTCTCGTGCTGCTGCTGGCGGTGTTCGCGTCGTCGGGCGCGGCCGGCGCCTTCAACCAGTATGCCGAGCGCGATCTGGACGCCCGCATGGCGCGCACGCGCCGCCGCCCCTTCGTCACCGGCGAGTTTCACGCCGGCCCGTTCTGGCTGGCGATCATCCTCGGCATTCTCGCGATTGCGGTCTTCGCCGCCGCCTGGGCGCTCAACGTGATGTCCGCGCTCTACGTCTTCGCCGGCGCCTTCGTCTATGGCGTGGTCTACACCGTGTGGCTGAAGCGCCGCACCGCGTGGAACATCGTGGTGGGCGGGCTTGCCGGCAGCTTTGCCGTGCTCGCCGGTTCCGCCGCCGTCGACCCCGCCCTGTCGCCGGCGGCCGTCGCGCTGGCCGTCGTGCTGTTCCTGTGGACCCCGCCGCACTTCTGGAGCCTCGCCACGGTGCTGCACAAGGATTACGCCGCGGCCAATGTGCCGATGCTGCCGGTGATCGTCGGCGACGCCGCGGCCGCGCGCATCACCCTTGGCCACACGGTCGCGCTGGTTGCCGTCTCGGTGCTGCCGGTGGCCTTCGGCATGGGCATGATCTATCTCGCCGGTGCGCTCGTCGGCGGGGTCTGGTTCATTCTCAAGAGTATCGATCTGGTCCGCGACCCCGGCCCCAGGGCCGCGCGCGCCAACTTCCTCGCCTCCTTCGTGCAGCTTGGCCTGCTGCTGACCGCCGCCATCGCCGACCGCGCGGTGGGGTAATCCCTTTCGCATGGGGAGAGCGGGCAGGGCGAGGGGATGCAAGGCCCGCGAAACACAGGGAAATCTCCACCCCTCACCCGGGCGCAAGCGCCC
>JBFHII010000363.1:0-3778 GCA_041596535.1 Breoghania sp.
CTGCGCTTGTTGACCACCTCGGCGTATGCGACGCCGCCGCCGCCGCCGGCGACGTTGACGACCTGCATCTTCTTGTCCAGAAGGCCGAGATCCTGCAGCTACTTGCCGACCTGACGGCAGGTGAAGTCCCAGCCGCCGCCGGGGTTGGCCGGGGCGATGCATTCCGGGTTTTCCGGTTTGAAATCGGCCGCCTGTGCGCCAAATGCAGAAAGCCCGGCAAACGCTGCTGCCACGATGAGACGCTTGGTGTTGAACCGCATGACAATGCTCCTCCACTGTGTGTAACCGGGCCTTGGGCTCGCCGGTCCTTGTCCGCTGTCCCGGACTTCCGGGCTCCTCTCAACGGCATCGCGCATACTTAGGTCGTCAAACTGTCACCAACCTGTCACGCGGATATATCCCTGCTATCGTTGAGCGTGTAACAGGAAGCGACATGCTCGGGAGGAGCGCTTGCGGTTATTGCTCGTTGAAGACACGCTCGATGTCGCCGAAGCGGTGATCATTCGGCTGGAACGCTCTGGCATTGCTTGCGATCTGGCTGCGAGCCTGAAGCAGGCGCGTGGCTTCGTCGACGCCCAGGGCTATGACGTGATCGTCCTGGATATCAACCTGCCCGACGGGCTGGGGACGGATCTGTTGCGCGACCTGCGGGCCAGCGGCGACCGAACGCCCATCCTGATGCTGACCGCGCAGTTCTCCGTCGATGACAGGGTGACCACGCTCAATCTCGGGGCGGACGACTATCTCGTCAAACCCTTCGATCAGCGCGAGCTTGAAGCCCGGGTGCGGGCGCTTTGCCGGCGCGACCAGGGCGACAAGGTCAATGAAATTACCCTCGGTGCGCTGACCTTCAGCCCGACGGCCAAGATCCTGCGCAAGGATGGTGTGCCGGTTTCCCTGACGCGGCGCGAGTTTTCGCTGCTTGAGCTTCTCATCCGCAACCGGGGATCCGTGGTGAGCAAGGATCGGCTGTACGAGGGTCTGTTTTCCTTCAACGATGCGGAGGTCGGGCTCAACGCGATCGAGCTCTACATCGGCCGGCTGCGCAAGAAGCTGACCGGTTCGAAGGTGCGCATCGAGACGCAGCGAGGCATGGGGTACAGGCTTGACGTCGAAGCATAGCCGTTTCCAGCTGGCACCGACGATGTCATTGACCGCGCGCGTGGCCTTGGCAGTGGGTTCGCTGTTGCTGGTCGGAGGCGTCGTCGTGATGCTGGCGGCCTTCGCCTACGGCCGCGACGCGGCGCGCGAGACCTATGACCGGCTGCTGGTCGGGGCCGCGAACAACATCGCGGCGTCGATCTCGATCATCGACGGCGCCCTGGTTGTCGATTTGCCAATGTCGGCGTTTCAGCTGCTGGCCTTTGCGCCCGATGACCGGATCGCCTACCGGGTCGTCGGGGTGAACGGCGAGACGATCACCGGCTATGATGATCTGGCCCTGCCGGTAGAGCGCGACCGCCAGGATGTTTCCTTCTTCAACGCGGAGTTTCTCGGCGAGCCGGCCCGTTTCACGAGCGTGGCGCGCCGCTTCGCCGAGCGGGACCTGAACGGAACCGTGCACGTCATCGTCGGGCAGACCATGCATGCGCGCAATGCGCTCGCCTATGACATTTCCCGGAATGCGTTTCTGGGACTGGCCCTGCCCGGCACGGCGCTGCTGTTTCTGGCGGCCTTCGTGGTGCGCTCGGCATTGAAGCCGCTGGACCGCATTGGCGAAGCCTTTGCACGGCGGGATCCGCACGACCTGACGCCAATGGATACGCGGGTACCCCGCGAAGCGGCGGTGATGATCCAGGCGCTCAACGGATTCATGGCGCGGCTGGAGCGGCAACTGGCGTCGATGCAGAACCTGATATCGGACACGGCCCACCAGTTGCGGACACCGGTCGCGGCGCTCAGGGCCCAGGCGGATCTTGCCGCCGAGGAATGCGACGAGGCCCGGCGCAAGGCGATCGTCGACCGCATCCACCGCCGGTCGGTCAGTCTCGGTCTCCTGCTCGACCAGATGCTCAGCCGCGCCCTCGTGCTGCACAGAACCGACAGCGCCAGGCGCGAGGCGGTTGACCTGCGCGACGTCGCGCTGGAGGTGGTGGAGCGAGGCGACTACCAGCATCTCGCACCCGATACCGAGGTGCAGCTCTCGATCGGTGATGTCCCGATCGAGGTCATGGCGGACGCGCCGTCGCTGCTCGAGGCCATGAAGAACCTGCTGAACAATGCCCTCAAGCACGGCAAAGGCGCCGTTCGGATCGGGGCGAGCCGCGAGGCGGACGTCGCCTGCTTGTGGGTCGAGGATCAGGGCGCGGGGCCCTCCGAGGCTGTCCGCGGGTCCCTGGGCGAGCGTTTCGTCCGCTCGGCGGCCTCGTCCGGCAACAGCGCCGGGCTTGGGCTGTCCATTGCCAATTCGGTGGCCGAAGCCTTCAACGGGCACCTTGAATTCGGGCAGGGGCAGGGCGGCGGATTTCGCGTATCCATGAGCTTCCCCCCGAAGGAGAGCGCGTCATGACAATATGGGACGGGCCGGTCGCCATGCGCCTGTGTCTCGCGGCGTTGGCCTGCGTTTCATTGATCGGCGCATCCGGAGCCCAGGAGATGACGCGCACGTTCGGGGCTGCGGATGCTCCGCGGCGACTGCTCGTTCGTTCGACGACGGACATCAGCGTGTTCGGGTCCATCGTCGAAGCCTTCCTCGAGGGGCGATCCGGGGTCGCCGTCGAGTATGAACAATGGGGCTCGAACGACCTCTTCGCGCTGACGATGCGGGAATGCCGGGCGGGAACGCGGCCAGCCGACGTGGTCATCAGTTCGGGCGTTCATCAGATGGTGAAGCTCGTCAATGACGCCTGCGCCCAGAAATACCAATCCGGCCTGACCCGGGCGCTTCCCGCAGCCCTGCGCTGGCGCGACGAGGTGTGGGGGATCACGCGGGAACCGGCGGTGATCGTCTACAACCGCGAACGCGTGCCGCTCGCCGATGTGCCGCGGAACCGGTTCGATCTTCTGGATCTGCTCCGTCCGACCGCATCGCGCTATGCCGGACGGGTCGCGACCTATGATATCGAAGCCTCCGGCCTCGGTTACCTGTTCGCCTTCATGGATTCGCAGGAGGCAAGCACCTTCGGCGCGCTTCTGGAATCCCTTGGCCGGACGGGGGCCGATGCCACGTGCTGCTCGGCCGAGATCATCGAAGGGGTCGCGCGCGGCAAATATCTGAGTGCCTACAAGGTCCTGGGCTCTTACGCGGAAGGCTATGCCAGAACCGACAAGCGCGTCGGGATCGTCATGCCGCAGGACTATACGCTCGTCCTGTCGAGAGCCCTCATGATACCGCGCCGCGCCGGCAACATGGCGGACGCGAAGGCGTTTCTGGACTTCATCCTCTCCCAGGAGGGGCGGGCGGAATTGCAGCGGGCGTTGTTGATCGCGCCGATCCTCGACAGCGCCAGGGAGGATTCCGGAGAGGCTGTCAGCGCAACGACGTTGCGGCCGGTCGGCCTGTCGCCATCGCTCCTTGTCGCGCTGGACCGGCAGAAGCGGGGCCAGTTCATTCGCCGCTGGCGCGGATCGTTCCCCGGACCTCGGTGAGGGCGGCCGGATTTCATTGCGGCGTGCACGCGGCATCATTTCGCGTCGGCCCGCCGGCCAACTGCCACGTAAAATGCCGAATGCCGCGACAAAGGCCATGTGTCGTCATCGGAGGTGCCGGCATTCTCCAGCAGCAAATCTGTCCGGAATTCCGCCCCTCAGGTGCCCTCGGAAAGATGAAGGTCGAACC
>JBFHII010000364.1:0-3776 GCA_041596535.1 Breoghania sp.
GACATCGGGACGGATCTGCGCGGCAGCTACCGCGCCCGCCGCGCCGCGCGTCAGCTGTTGGCCGAAGAGGCCGAGCAGGATGCGGACGTGACGTCGGCCGACGACGACGCCCCGGCCAAGGCATCCACCCGCACCACCAAGTCCACCGCCAAGGACTGACCCGTCAGGGCCTGACCGCCCGCACCCGCCCTTGCCGGCGGCGGTTTCGTCTCCCGAAACGCGCCGCCGGAACGCCGTTCCACTCCACAGCAGTCCGGGTCCACGTCGACCCGCTCCACAATCGTCAAGGCATCCGCATGGTTTGGTTTTTTCTGCTTGTTGCCATCGCCATCACTTTGCTCGCAGCCACCAACCGCCTGCAGACCATCGAAGACCGGGTCGTGACGTTCTTCGACCGGGCGCGCGGCGCTTGGGAATACATGCGCGAGGACTACGAGGAAACGGAACACGACATCCGTGAGACCATGCGGCGGGAGGCGGCGCAGGCGTCGGCAGCCGACGCCGCGGATGATGCCGATCCGGCCGAGGATCACCGGGAAAACCACACGGGATAGGCGCATGGCCGAGAACGCCCTCGTCGAACGGCTGCACTTGCGCGCCTGCTCCCGGGCGCCGGGCCGGCAGCGCTGGGAAAGCCGTCATCTGGTCGGCCGCACCGTGCTTGCCAAGCGCCTGGCCATGGTCATCCAGAGCCAGGACGGCATCGAGAACGTCACCATCAACGAGCGCACGGGCCGCATCCGGATCGCCTTCGAGCCGGGCGCCGATCGCGATCTCGAGCCCTTCCTGCGCTATTCGCTGTTCTACCTGCTGTTCGATGTGCGCGGCGCCGCCACCCCGCGCACCAACAGCCGCCGCAAGCAATCGGACGACGCGGCGAACGCCAACGACCTTCTCGATCTGCTGAAGATGTTTCCGCCGAACAAGCGTGACATCACGGCAGCTCCTCTCTGGTCGGTCGCCAACAACCTGATGAACTTCCTGCCCGAGCTGGCGCTCGTCGGCATCGTCAACGTGGTCAACGGCTCCACCTTCAACGCGCTGTCAGCCATCGGCCTGAAATCGGCGCGCGCGCAGGTGCTGGGCCTGGGCGTCGCCGCCGGTGCGGCCTTCGCCGCGGAACTCGCCACCGAGCGCAAGCGCCGCCGCGCCTGGCGCAAGGTGGCGCAGAAGTCGCAGCACGACATCCGCACGGCGACCTACGCCCACGTCCAGGATCTGGACATGGAGTTCATCGACCAGCGCAACTCCGGCGAGCTCTACAACCTGATCGGCGAGAACTCCTCCAAGGTCGGCAAGTTCCTGGAGACCGGCGCCGACGACATGTTCCAGCGCGCCGTCACGGCGGTGATCATCGTCGCCACGCTGGGCGCGGTCTCGCCGCTTCTGGCGCTGACGACACTGGCGCCACTGCCGATCATCGCCATCGGTTCGCGCTTCGTGAAGGACAAGACCGGCCCGCTCTACGCCCAGCAGCAGGAAAGCGAGAGCGCCTTTGCCCGCTTCCTGACCAACAACCTCGGCGATCTCGGCATCATCAAGAGTTTCACCGCCGAGGACCGCGAGGCGGCGCGCATGCGCGAGGCCAGCGCCGAGCTGAACACCGATACCGAGAACGCGATCCAGAGTTCCGCGCGCTATTCCGACCAGATGCGGCTGTTCATTTCCGTCGCCTTCGCCGTCGCCATGGTGCTCGGCGGCTCGATGGTCGCCGGCAAGAAGATCACGCCGGCCATGTTCACGCTGATCCTGTTCTTCGTGCCCAAGCTGCTGGTGCGCATGGAAGGCATGGGCGAGAGCTACGACCAGTACCAGTCCGCCGCGCATGCCTCCAAGGGCATCCTCAAGACCCTGCGCCAGAAGCCCACCATCGTCTCCGGACCGACGGTCCTGGACCGCTCCGAGGTCGAGGGCAAGCTGCTGCTCGACCGGGTGACCTTCGGCTACAAGGCCGACAGGCCGATCCTGAGCGATTTCTCGCTGGAGATTCCGGCGCGCGGCACGGTCGCGCTTGTCGGCGCCACCGGCTCGGGCAAGAGCACCGTCGTCAAGCTGCTGATGCGCTTCTACGACCCCTCCTCCGGCCGCGTCTCGCTCGACGGGCACGACGTGCGCGATCTCGACATTCACAGCCTGCGCCGCTCCATCGGCTTCGTCAGTCAGGACGTGTTCCTGTTCGACGGCTCGGTCTACGACAACATCGCCTACGGACGGCCCGAAGCGTCGTTTGACGAGGTCGTGCAGGCGGCGAAGGCGGCGGAGGCCGACGGCTTCATCCGCGAGCTCACCGACGGCTACCGCGCCCAGGTCGGTGAACGCGGCCGCAGACTGTCGGGCGGCCAGCGCCAGCGCATCTCCATCGCCCGCGCCTTTCTCAAGGACCCGTCGGTCTTCATCTTCGACGAGGCCACTTCGGCGGTCGACAACGAAACCGAAATGGCCATCCAGCGCTCCATCGCCCGGGTGGCGCGCGACCGCACCTCGATCCTCATCGCCCACCGGCTGTCGACGATCCGCCATGCCGACCGGATCATCGTCATGTCCGACGGCCGCATCGCCGAAAGCGGAACCCATGACGAGCTGCTGCGCCTGAACGGCCTCTATTCGGCCCTGTGGCGGGTGCAGACCGGCGAGACATCGGCCCAGTCCGGGACGGCGGCATGAACGACGCCGTGCAAGCAGCCCCTCCGCCTGCCCACGCGCCCATCGCAACCGCCCCCCTCGTCCTGATGCTGCGCGATGCGGCTCCGGTGTCCGTCTGCCTCGCCTTCACGGACCTCTCCGGCCCCGCCCTCGAGCGCGCGGCGGCACCGCTCCTGTGGAAGCATGAACAGGCCCGCGCCGACCGTTTCCTGCGCGCCGGCGCCCGTGCGGACTTCCTGCGCGGCCGGCTTGCCGCCAAGACCGCGCTGTCCGATCTGGGCGAGACGCCGGCGGCATCGCTGAATCTCGAAAACGGCGTCTTCCGACAGCCGGTCGTCGCAGCCCCCTTCGGTCACCTCGGCGTCTCGCTGAGCCACGGTGCCGATGGCGCCATCGCCGCGGCCTATCCCGGCCACTGTCCGATGGGCGTGGATCTCGAGCGCGTCGACGCGGATCGTATCAAGGTTCTGCGCACCCAGATCCCGCGCGCCGAGGAACAGACGTTATGCACGCTCGGCCTAACCCCGGTGCAGGCGCTGACCGCCGCTTGGTCGGCCCGCGAGGCGCTGTCGAAGGTGCTCGGCGGAGGCCTGTCCATCGACATGGCGATGCTGGCGCTTGAACCGAAGCCGGACGTCAAAAGTGATTCAAAAAGCCATCAAAACAACGTCAAAACAGCTGCAAAATACCTGAAATTGAACTCGACATTCGCCTCGCATTTGAGTGTCGACGTTTGGGTTTCCGATACCGCGGCCCTGGCCCTGGCGCTGCCGCGCACCGCCACCTGCGATTGGCCGGTCGGCGCCGACGGCGCTGCCGACCCGATCGGTCAATGGCTGACGCAGCTAGATCAGCGCGCGGAGGCGGTGGCATGAGGGCCTGGCTGTTTCCCGGACAGGGCTCGCAAGCGCGCGGCATGGGCGCCGAGCTGTTCGCACGGTTTCCCGACGCCGTTGCGCAAGCCGATGAAATTCTTGGGTATTCGCTCGCCGATCTGTGCCTGAACGATACGGACGGATTGCTGGCGCGCACCGATCACACCCAGCCCGCGCTCTATGCGGTCGGCGCCCTGTCGGTCATGGCCCGCCGCGCCGATAGCGAGGCGGAACCGGAGTTTGTCGCCGGACACAGTC